>JARRJX010000050.1:0-7845 GCA_037388645.1 Chloroflexota bacterium | reverse complement strand
AAGGGTGCGGAGGTGGCAAAAGAGGCGATGGCGACTGGTCGCACGATTCTTGAGGTTGTGGTGGAGAAGGGATACCTCTCGCGTGAGGAAGCCACAGAGCTGCTTGACGCGCGGAAGATGACGGACGGCGGAGTCCGCTAGTCCGCTCCTGGGGAGACCTGCCCGGTCGCCTGCGAAGGGATTCGGTCAGGCGGTCAGCTCGATAAACACGTGAGAGGCGGCTTCGATGCCGATGTCGTGCTCGTTGTCGTCGATGCGGACGTGTATCGGACCGCCGTAAGGAGCCACGTCCCGCACCCTGACCGCTGACCCCGGCTGGATGCCCAGGGTTGAGAGGTAGCGGAGTAGGGCGGGGTCGTCGTCGCTTACCCGCTCCACCATGCCGCTCTGCCCGGCGACGAGGGTGCTCAGGGGATGTCCTACGCGCGGTGCGATGGTGCCGTCCTTGGTCGGGATAGGCGCGCCGTGCGGATCGCTCGCCGGGTGTCCGAGAATCGTCGCGATTCGCTCGATGAATTTGTCGGACACGGCGTGCTCAAGCCGCTCCGCCTCGTCATGAACTTCGTCCCAGCTGTAACCAAGCGATTGGGTCAGGTAGAGTTCGACGAGCCGGTGACGGCGGATAACGCTCAGGGCAACCTTGCGGCCACTGGGAGTCAGCGTGACGCCTTTGTAGGGTTGGTGTTCGAGTAGGTCAAGCTCGGCCAGGCGTTTGATGACCCCGGTCACAGAGGCAGGCTCGACGCCCAGTGCTTTGGCGATGGCGGTTGTCCTGACGGGCGATTCTTCCAGCTCGATCTTGTAGATCGTCTTTAGATAATCCTCACGCTCTTGGGTAATCACAGCGCCCTCATCCGTCTCGATTATGACCTGTCGTCATTATAGCATACTAAAGACTGGTTAGGCATGCGTCGACCGGCCTTCGGCGGCGCGGTCACGGCGCGTAGACCACCGTCCACTCTCCGTCGACAATCTGGTATATCGCCGGTTTTCCGGCGCTGCAATCCCCCACATTCGTGCAGGTGATGGTGCCGGTCGTGCCCGGATAGGTGGAAGTCGCGTAGATCGCCGCCCGCAGCGCGTCCCGGTCTATCTCAAACCGCTGTCCGCTCTTGTGCCCCACGGAATCGATCGCTCGCAGAACGAGCATGGCGGCGTCGTAGGCGTAGGCGTGAAATGTGGTTGTGGGCGGCTCGCCATACTGCCGAGTGTAGGCCTCGTTCAGGGCACTCAGTGACGGCGCGGTGCTGAATGGGCTGCCGAAGTAGATGCCATCCGCCTGTTCCCCGGCCTGGTCCAGCAGCCAACGGTTTTGATAGGTTCTGCTCCCCAACAGCCACACCTCCGGCAGCGCAAGCGCCCGCCCCCGGATAAAACTCGACGCGTCCTCCGGCAGCAGTGGGGCATACACAACGTCCGCGTTTAGCTCCTGGATGCGCGGCCACATCTCGGCCATGCTCTCGGCGCTGTCAGCGGTGAATTGGACGATTGTCGTCTCGCCGCCCAGGCCGCCAAAGCGCGCGTCGAAGGCATCCAGCAGGGTCTCCGATTCCACCGTCATGTCGTCGATCAGCGCTGCCCGGCGCACCCCCAGCTCGTAGAAGGCGAACTCCGCGGCGGTTGCCCCTTCCACGGAGTCCTCATACACCGTGCGCAGGAAGCTCTCCGAATGGGCTAGCGAGTCGGTAAGCTCCGCCCCGCCGCACGACGGGGAGATGAGGGTGAGGCCAGCTTCCTCGTAGGTGGACACCGCCTCCATGCACGAGCTGTTGCAGGTGTGGCCGATAACCGCCGCGACGCTCTGGCCGTCTGCCAGGGCGGTTGCCGCCGCCAGGCCCTGCGGGGCGCTGCATCCCGAATCGATGCTGGTTATCTCGATCGGGAATCCTGCGATCTCCCCATGCTGTTGGACGGCCAGCGCCACCCCTCGCAGTTGAGCGATGCCGATCTCTTCGATTCCGGGTCTGCTGCGGGCCACCGCCAGGCCGATTCGGATAGGCTCTCCCGCCTCGACGATCAGCAGGTTGTCCGCATCGGAGATCGGTTCAGGCTGCGGTGAAGCGCAGGCGCTCAGCAAGAGGGCTGCCGCGCACGCTGACAGCAGGTTCAGGGTAGGGCAATGCTTGATCACCGGGCGTCCTCCTCCAACAGCAAGCTCC
The DNA here is from genome assembly GCA_037388645.1 of Chloroflexota bacterium. Classification (GTDB taxonomy): domain Bacteria; phylum Chloroflexota; class Anaerolineae; order Aggregatilineales; family UBA3940; genus JARRJX01. Next base: position 5,686 of record JARRJX010000050.1, on the reverse strand, counting down.
TGTCGTCACGCGATCAGTGTAGCATGCCCTCACTACGCCAGCAATGAGGGAAACTATCCATGGTATAATGCAAAACTGCTTTGCAGACCTGCTCCGGGAATCTGACGGTCCGGACGAATACGAGGGATGCCATGGTTGTTGGATATCTATCTGCTGGCTTATTGGGGTGTGTGCTGGCTCTGGTGGTCGGCGTCCTGGCCGATCTGGCCCCGGCTTACCGGGAGGCTCAGGCCGCCAGGGATGACCCGGCGCTCGACCCACCTCCACCTTTTGTGCTGAAGGATGCCCTGCTCAAGCGGCGCACGCTGTTGGTGTTGATCGTGATGGTGGCGGCCAGTCTGTATGTGTGGAGCCGAGAAGCGGTTATCCTTTCCTTCCTCCCTTTGATCGTTTACATCGCCCTCTTTGTGCTGATAGCGGTCATCGACATCGAGCACCGGTTGGTGTTGGATATCGTGATGATCCCTGCTTTCGTTATCGCGCTGGTCGAGGTGGCGGCGAGCCCTCGGCTGAAGCTGACCCAGGGGTTGATCGGTTATGCGATCGGGCAGATCGTCGTGATGGGCGTTTACCTGCTGGGCGCTGTGTACCTGTGGCTGGTCAACACGGCCAGGTCGGAGCCGGTGGAGGAGGTTCCCTTCGGGTTTGGCGACGTTACCCTGGCGACGTTTTGCGGGCTGGTGGTCGGTGCGCCCGGCATCATCTTCGTGTTGGTCTTCATGGTCTTCATCGGCGGGGCGATGGCGCTTCTATTCCTGCTTGGTCGGCTCGTTCTGTCGAGGGGATATCAGGCGCACACCCCCATTCCCTACGGCCCGGCCATCGTGACTGCTGCCGCGATTGTGCTTTTGTGGGGGGATCAGATCATCGCTAGAGTGGTGCACTGATCCCATCGTCGTCCGTGATGATCCCGGAGCCGACTACCCGGTCGTCAATGTAGATGACCGCTCCCTGGCCGGGCGTGATGTCCGGCAGGGGGTCGTCGAACTGGATCGACACTGAATCCGCTCCCAGTGGCGTCACCGTGCCCGATGCGAAGCGGGACTTATAGCGGATTTTCACCTGGGCGCGGATGTCCTCGGCAGGTGGGCGTCCGGCCACCCAGTTGACGTTCACCGCGTGGAGCCTGTCACCGCCCATCTCCGAGCGGGGGCCGACGACCAGGGTGTTCGTCCGCACGTCCTTCTCCAGGACGTAAAGCGGCTCTCGCCAGGAGATGCCAAGCCCCTTGCGCTGCCCGATCGTGTAGGCGGGTAGCCCTTCGTGCTGTCCAAGCACCTCGCCCGAACGCAGCTTGATCTCGCCGGGCTGGCTTCCCTCCGCGTCGTAGGCTCTCAGGAAGCGGCGGTAGTCGCCGTCGGCGACGAAACACAAATCCTGGCTGTCCCCCTTGCTGGCGACCGGCAGGCCGAACCCCTCCGCGAGCTTTCTCACTTCGGGCTTGGTGTAGCCGCCCACAGGGAACATGGCGTGCTTGAGCTGATCCTGGGTGAGCACACTCAAGACGTAGCTCTGATCCTTCGCCGGGTCAGCCCCCCTATGCAGCTCGTACGTGCCATCGGGGGCCTGGGTAACCTGGGCGTAATGGCCGGTTGCCAGGAACGCGGCTCCGCGGTTGAGCGCCTCCTCAAGGAGGAAGGTGAACCGGATGTGGCGGTTGCAGGCAAGGCAGGGGTTTGGCGTGAGGCCCCGGCTGTAGCTGTCGATAAACGGATCGACCACGTTCTGCTTGAAGATGTCTGTTGCGTCGACCACTTCGAAGGGGATGCCCAGCTTGCGCGCCACGAAGTGCGCGTCCAACATCTGGTCGCGGGTGCAGCAGCGGTTGTCGCGGTTCGTGCTGAACTGCCCTGGCTCAGACCACAGCCGCATCATCAGCCCTACCACGTCATATCCCTGTTCGACCAGCAGAGCCGCGCTCACCGAGCTGTCCACGCCTCCGCTCATCGCGATCACGACCCGTTCCTTAGTCGGCGACATGCGTTACCCCAAACATCCGCTATCGATCCCTCTGCGTAACAACACCGGGGATTGTATCGAAAACGGCGGATGGTCAACAATCCGCGCATCCTGATGCCCGCTCGGTTTCGCCGTTCGACCGGCCAGATTTCCCCATCTGGGGACACCCGGCGCATCCCGGTTACATTTTGCCATTCGCTGACCCATGAACTATGATCTCAGCGGTCGGTGTAAAATGAACCGCATATCATGCTGCGGATCCACTGATTATCTGTCTTCAACACATTGGAAAGGAAACGGATACCAATGGCGATAATCACGAAAGTTCATGGTCGTGAGGTGCTCGATTCGCGGGGCAATCCCACGGTAGAAGTTGAAGTTCATCTGGAAGATGGTGCATCTGGCCGGGCGATTGTCCCGTCAGGCGCTTCCACCGGGGTGCACGAAGCCCTGGAGCTGCGCGATGGCGACAAAGGACGTTATGGCGGCAAGGGCGTGCTAAAAGCCGTCAACAACGTCAATACCGTCATCGCCGAAGCCCTGGTCGGCTATGAGTCGACCTTGCAGGTGGCAATTGACCAGCTGCTGGTCGATGAGCTGGATGGGACTCCGAACAAAGGGAAGCTGGGGGCGAACGCCATCCTGGGCGCGTCATTAGCCGCTGCCAAAGCGTCGGCGAACAGCCTGGGACTGCCCCTCTACCGTTATCTAGGGGGGGTACACGCCCACGTTCTGCCTGTCCCGATGATGAATATCCTGAATGGTGGGAAACACGCCGCCAACAGCACCGACTTGCAAGAGTTCATGGTCATGCCGGTTGGCGCAGCCAGCTTTGCCGAGGCGCTGCGTTGGTGCGCCGAGGTATACCATGCGCTCAAGGGTGTTCTCAAGGGAAAAGGCCACAGCACGAACGTCGGGGACGAGGGCGGTTTTGCGCCCAGCCTGCCGAGCAACGAAGCGGCTATCGAGGTGATCCTGGAAGCCATTCAGGCGGCAGGCTATGCCCCTGGCGAGCAGCTCATGATCGCGATTGACCCTGCCGCCAGCGAGATATTCGAGGATGGGAAGTACAACCTGGCGCGCGAAGGCCGCAAGCTGACCGGCGCAGAGATGGTTGACTTCTACGCCGATTGGGTGGACAAGTATCCCATCATCTCGATTGAGGACGGCTTGGCCGAGGACGATTGGGATGCCTGGGTGCTGATGGTTGAGCGTCTGGGCAGCCGGATTCAGATCGTCGGCGACGACCTGCTGGTGACGAACGTAGAGCGGGTCGGGCACGCCCTGGAGGTGAACGCCTGCAACTCGCTGCTGACCAAGGTCAACCAGATCGGCTCGCTCACCGAGGCGATCGCCGCAGTCGAGCTGGCCCAGCGCCACGGTTGGACGGCGGTGATCTCGCACCGCAGTGGTGAGACCGAGGACGCCACCATCGCCGACCTGGCGGTGGCCCTCAACGCCGGGCAGATCAAGACCGGCGCGCCCGCCCGCAGCGACCGCGTGGCAAAGTACAACCAGCTCCTGAGAATCGAAGAAGAGCTTGGCTCTCAGGCAGTCTTTCCTGGGTTGGATACCTTCACGAATATCCGGTAACGACCGGGTAGAGAGAACTGTGGCGGGCTAATCACCCGCCACAGCGTTTTTTTCAGTCAGGAGTTCGGATACGACCGGTTATTGGTCGCCATAGGGGGACACTTGAGCGGGGGGTGCACGGTGGGTATGTTTGACTTCGTCGATCTGGGGCTGCTCGCAGTGCGGGCAGATCGTCCAGGGTAATTCCAACAGCGCGCCGCAGTTCTGGCAGGTCTTCTTGAGCTTCGTGTGGCAGTGCGGACACACGCGCCACTCGTCCTTGATCGGGTGCCCGCAGCCGGTGCAGACCCGCCTTTCCTCGATCTCTTGCAGCAGCGCTTCTTCTTCGAGGGCACGCTCGTACTGCTGTGCGAGGGTCTCCTGCGGTCGCAGGATCAGATACACGAGCAGCCCAGGGATGTTCAACACGCCCACCACCAGCGCGGCAAGCACCTGGGCGAACACGTCGCGGGAACGTGCCCGCATGTCCCGGAACGTCCAGATGATCAGCGAAATCCACACCGCCGTGCCGGTCGCTGCCAGGATGGCGACGACGGAGAGCAGCAGCCCGTTCAGGCGTTCCAGGTCAAGAGATAGGTTGAAAGGCAAAGTCTGCCCCCTCGGCTCTGTCCGTGCACAGTGAAAAGTGTCTGAGCGATTATACAGTGCACCGGGATCACCAGCAACCGCCTTGTTTGTGAGAACTTGGAAGGTCACCCCAGGTATGCTATAACGAGTGAGGTTGGCCGATTGATTGCTGGCGCGGTGGGCAGTGGGCGCGAGTGGTGCACTAGACGCATACCGGAAACGCAGATGGGGAGAGGCTGAGTGATGTCAGAAGAGAGCATGTACCACATTATTTTACTTCCTCAAGATAACTATTGGGCCTGGGTTGAAGCCGTGCGGGACTATGCCGTTCATTTCCAGGTAGGCGTCACGCCCGATCCACAGAATGCGGTTGAAACGCAGCAGCCGGGGCAGGTGATCACCGTCTTGAACCCGTCCGACGGGTATCCGGCGGTCGGTGACATCGTCCGCTGGCTCGGCGAGCAGGCTCCGAACGCGACGCTGGACGTGGTCGAGGCCGGTTCGCCGGAAGAGGCGCGCGTGATCATGAGCCAGCGCGTCGCCGACGGCCAGCGCTTCGCCAGCGCGGCCAGCGTGGCCGACGACCCGCCCACCGACAGCGCGCCCTCAGTTGTGGAGGGCGTCTCGTCCGAATTCACTCTTCGCTGGCCGACCGATTACCCGACCATCACCCAGGGATTCGGGCTTAATCCGAGGATTTACCGGCGCTGGGGGCTGCCTGGGCACGACGGGATCGACATTTACGCCCCGCGTAACGCCAACGTCTACGCCTGCGCGGACGGCGAGATCTACCGTGTCCACGATGGGACCGGCGAGCATCCTTATGGTATTCACGTGCGCATCGCGCACATCGATGGCTACCGCACGATCTACGGTCATCTGAATCGGGCGCTCGTTCACAGCGGCCAGCGCGTCAAGGCGGGCGACCTGATCGGCCTGGCGGATGCCACCGGCAATTCGGCAGGGCACCAGTTGCACCTGACCTTGAAGAGAAAAGGGGCTACCGCTGCCGGACAAACCACCTATCCAAGCGACATCATCGACCCCACGCCGTTTCTGGCCCCGCTGGAAGAAGTGCCGGTTCCAGCCGATGACTCCTGGGTGCATGGCCGGGCGCTGGTCGGCTTGCACGGGCGCGTCGACGGGCCGATGCAGGAAGCCGACTGGGAGATCGTTGAGCAGGCCCGGATCGAGGCTCTCAAGCTGACCAGTTCGGCGTTGGCGGAGGACGTCACACGCGCCAGGGAGATCAATCCGGGGATGTTCGTCCTGGTGCGTCTCTCGGCGGACTTCCGGAACCGGAAAGTCGGTGCGGCTGAGTTCGCGCGCTGGGTCGAGCCTGACCTGATACGCTTCAAGGCACTTGGCGTGCGCTACTTTGAAATTCACGACGAGCCAAACCTCACGCCGGAAGGGATGGGCACGAGCTGGCGCAGTGGCTACGAGTTTGGCGAGTGGTTTGTGCAGGTATGCGACCTTTTGAAGGCGAAGAACCCGGAGGTTAAGCTCGGCTGGCCCGGTCTGGCCCCAGGGCCTTCCACGTCGGGGATGCGCGCCGACGATGCCG
>JARRJX010000049.1:0-14768 GCA_037388645.1 Chloroflexota bacterium | reverse complement strand
CCGATCATCATCCTGATCAGCTCCGAGCGGTCTTCGATTTGCGCGACGGGGCTGGTGGTAATATGACAGCCATCTCTCAAGACCGTTACATAGTCGCCAAGCTCAAATATCTCATCGAGGCGATGTGAGATATAGATGACGGTGACGTCTTTCTCGCGCAGATTCCTAATGATGGTGAATAACCGCTCAATCTCGCTCTCTGAGATCGCAGCCGTCGGCTCGTCCATAATGATGATGTCCGTTTCGGCGGCGACTGCCTTGGCGATCTCTACAATCTGCTTCTGGGCAACGCTCAGGGACGAGACTTGCTGTCGTGGGTTGATGGATGGCTCGATGCTTTTCATCACGTCAACCATCTTGTTGATCTTGTCGGTTCGCCGCAGGAATCCCAACCAGGTATCTTCCATTCCCAGCGTAAGGTTTTCCTCGACGGTGAGCTGGTCGACCACGTTAAGCTCCTGGAACAGCGTGCTGATCCCTTGCTGCTTGGCGTCGCGGGGGTTTTGCGGGTTGTACTCATGCCCATTCAGCAAGACGTGGCCGCCTGTCTGCTGGTATACACCGGTCAGGATTTTGATGAGTGTGGATTTCCCCGCGCCGTTTTCCCCAACCAGGCAGTGGACGGTGTTCCGCTTGATATCGAAGCTGACGTCGTCAACCGCCCGAACGCCGGGGAACACTTTGAGGAGATTCTTGATCTCCAACACGTTATCTTGAGTTTCCATGCAACGCTTCCTTGGAGATGACGGGGGAACCATCGCCCCCCCGTCATCTCTCGTCTATCTGAATGTCTCTCTCTACTTATTCCGGCCAGGTTACTCGATGCTGGTCCCGAACTGGTCGTTCAGCCACTGCGCGGCATCTGCCTCAGACATCGTCCAGAAGGAGATGTTGTAGGCTTTGTAGAAGAACTCCTCTGCCGGGTGTGAGGTCGGAGCGACTCGGCCATTGGCAACGTCCATGATCAGGTCGATGCGGCCACGGGCGGTCTCGACCGGCGGGAGGCCCATCGAGAGCTTCAGCGAGCTGTTGGGGTCGTAGACTTCCTGCATCTCGACTTCGTCGAAGTCGACACTGCAGACGATCTCGGTCAACGGCACGCCGTTATCCATCACACCACGCCCGGCCTGCTGCAAGCCTGCCATCACGCCGACGGTCAGGTTGGAGGCTTCGGAGTAGATCAGGTTGACTTCGGGGTGGGTGGTCATCAGGTCGACGATGATCTGCTTGGCGGCGTCCTGGCCCTTGCTGGCATCCAGGCAGCCCAGGTCGGTGGCATCAGGCGCGACGGAGAGCACACCCTCGACGAAGGGGTCGGTACGCCCGGACTTCACCTCGGTGTGGTTCGGCCAGCCAAGCTCGACCATCACGATCGGGATATCGGGGTGGGCGGCCTGCCACTGCTCGGCCATCTCGACGCCCATCTCGAAGGATATACCGGCCTCATCGCTGCGGGCGACGGGGATACCGGTATCGGCCACCGGGCTGAAGAAGGAGGTCATGATGACCCCGTTATCGAGGGCATCGAGCACGCCAGGGGTGGCGGCTTCGGCGTCCCAGATGTGCAGCGTGGCGGCGTCCATACCCTGGGCCAGAACCTGGTCGATGTTCTGGGTCATGACGGCGGAGTCAGATTGGCCGTCGAAGGCGAATACCTCGGCCCCATACTTTTCCATCGCGTAGCGCTGGGCTTCCGCGAACTGGGCCTGGTGGAACACATTGCTCAGGTCTGACACGAAGAAGGCGATCTTCATCCCTTCCGTATCGGACGCAGCAGCTTCTTCTTCAGCAGGCGCTTCGGTAGCCGCTTCTGTGGCGGTCTGTTGCGCGGCGGGCGCACACCCGGCGAACAGAGCGAGGCAGGCACCGAGCAGTACCAGGAAAAGAAGCCATTTGTTCTTCTTCATTTCGAAAATTCTCCTTTAGATAGTCAAAGTGGTTCGCGGTCAGTCTCCGAAGACACCAGAGACTTTCGCGGCCCTGTAAAAGTAATTCTTATTCTGAGTCGATTTGGGCGAATTACTTCATACAGTATGGCTTGGTGCGATGTAGCCTTTAGTTGCTATAATTATTATCGAGGTCACCTCCTTGCACCCGAGCTAGAGGTCTCATAACGGACCATGCTAACGACCTCATTGATGAGACCTTCTCGGGTGTATTTTTAGGCGAATTCCTCCCGATCAGAATCCGCTAATATCTTGCGCCAATCCGATAACCAACATCTCGGAGACGCAACCGCCTTTGGTAAGCGCACAAGTCTGGTATGTCATATCGGCGAAGTGCTCTGGGCGTACAGCCAGGGTCTCATCCCACTCGAAGTCGGAAACGCCCTCGGCTGCTGCCTGGAATCCGGTGTTGGATCCGCCCGGCACGAGAAGCGTCACGGCAACGCCATGAGGCCGCATTTCGGTGTACAGACACTTCGTGAAGGCATTCACACCGGCCTTCGCGGCAGAGTAAACGGTCCAGCCCGGCCACGAACGCCGGTCACATACGCTGGACACATTAATGATCTTGCCGTACCCCTGCTCCTTGAATTGGGGGGCGAAGGCCCGGCAGGACATGATGACGCTGGTCAGGTTTAGGTCGATAATCCGCCGGTTGATCGTGTCGTCCATCTCTTCAATGGGCGCTACCTTGAGCGCGCCGCCAGCGTAATTGATCAGGAAATCAACCTTGCCGAAAGCGTCGAGCACTTCTTTCAGCGCACGCTCGAAGGTTCCAGATTTAGTCACGTCGGCAGCCACGGTAACAACCTTTGAGCCAGCGGCTTCGCAGACGTCGGCAGTCGCCTTGAGAGCCTCTTCATTAATATCGATCAGGACCAGGCCAACCTGATCCCGCTCGGCGAACAGCTCTGCCGTCGCTTTGCCAAATCCCGATCCTACCCCTGAGATAACTGCCGTTTTGCCTTTCATCGATTCAGTCACAGTCGCTCTCCTTTCTCTAATTCACCTTACTTTGGAACTGGGCTAGCAGCTTACCCAGCTCTTCTGCTTCAATCTGATACGCATGTTCCGGCCCCGGAAACTGACCTTGCTCTACTTCCGTCCGGAACTGAACCAGGGCTGACACGATGATCTGTTGAAGGTCCAGATAGACTTTGAGGAAGCGTGGTGACAGCTCCTTGAACAGCCCCAGCATGTCTTGAGTCACCAGTGCCTGCCCGTCACACACCGCGCCCGCACCGATGCCGATAGTCGGGATGCCCAGACTGCGGGTGATGACCTCGGCTAACTGGACGGGGATGCATTCCAGGACAATCGCGAAGACCCCGGCATTGGCGAAGGCCAGCGAATCGGCCAGGGCCTGAGCGGCGCTCTCGGCAGTGCGGCCCTGGATGCGGATCGCACCGGAGCGCACGATCTTCTGCTTGGTGATGCCCAGGTGCCCCATGACGGGGACACCGGCGTCGACGATGGCTTTGACTTTCGGCGCTTCAGCCGCCCCGCCTTCGAAGTGAACGCCATCCGCGTGGCCTTCTTTCATCAGCCGCATGGCGGTTTGACGCGCCTGATCGACGGTCTCATAGGAGCCAAAGGGCAGGGTGGAGACCACCATCGACGAGCTGACGCCGTTGCGGACAGCCTGCGTGTGGTAGACCATCTCGTCCACACTGACCGATATCGCCTCCGGGCGACCCAGGCCCACCGTGCCGACCGCATCGCTGACCAACACGATGTCCACGCCTGCTGCGTCGATGAACTGCGCCATCGGGTAGTCATAGGCAGTCAGCATGGTGATTTTCTGACCCTCGCGTTTTTTGCGCCCCAGGCGCGAGGGGGTGATTGTGGCCCGCTCACTCACCGGTCAGTCTCCTACTTCGCTTCGGCGGCGAGAGTCTCCGGCAGCAAGTCCTCAATATCCAGGTGAGGGCCGGGGATAATCCGGGTGGATACGACCTGCCCGATCCGGCTGGCCGCCTCGCTGCCGGTGCGCAGGGCCGTCCGCACAGCGCCCACGTCGCCGCGCACCATGACGGTCACGTAACCACCGCCAATCGCCCGCTTGTCGAGCAGGGTCACGTTGGCCGATTTGACCATCGCATCAGCCGCTTCGACGCAGGCGACCAGGCCGAGCGTTTCGATCATGCCCAGGGCTTGAATGCCGATCACGGCTGGGGTTTCTTCCTCTGTCATGTCCCGATTTCTCCTGGTATTCATTCAAGTGGAAACGGATAATCGTATCGAATAAGGCTTATCTGTTTCTGCTGGTGTTGGCCCGTTCGATTGGGCCAGCCCGGTGTCTATCCGTGAATTCTCGGATAGGCTCTTAGCTCTTCTTGAAAGTCAGCTTGTTCTCATAGCGCAGGGAATCCAGGATGCAGACGATCACCGCATCAACGGGCTTGTTGGCGATGGCACGCGCCGTGCTGCCCTGGACCACCATCACCAGCTCTTCCTCACCCGCGCCGACTATGTCAAGGGCGATATAAGGCTGCCCGGTTACTTTGCCGGTCTGATCGGCATCCTTCACCAGCAGCATCTTCGAACCCTCTAATTGTTCTGCTTTGACGGTGGACACCACCACACCCATCACTTTTGCAATCCGCATGTCACTCTCCCCGATCCACCAGGCGGCTGACCATCGCAACCAGGTTGTTGACCACATCGCCGGAAGCCCCGCGATTCGCCGCCGGGCTGCTGCCCGCCTGGATCGGGCCGTGCTGACAGCCGCGCGGCCTGGCCGCCAACGGAACAGGTCGATCCGCCGCCGGACGCGTTGGTGCGGCTGCGCTGGCGGCTGGCCGTGGTGCATTCACGTTGACCAGCTCGATGCCCAGCTGATTTGCCATCTCACGCGCGATATCGGTCAGCACGACACCGGGGCCAAGCTCCAACCGCTTGCTGCCACGGGCAGCCAGGTCTTCGATATCCTCGCCGGTGTAGTAGGTCTGCATCTTACTGCTCCCGACCGGGCAGCGACTCGATGGCCTGTACGGCTGCGTCACGGGCCTGCTGCACGTCCGATTCGGTGCCGCTGATGAACAGCCGCCCGTAAGCGCCGCTGGAGGAATAGTGCAGCAGGGTGATGTTGGCCGCTTTCTCGGCTTCATTGGCCGCCAGCACGATGTAGGCCGCCGGGACGACTTCGATCACACAGAGGGTCTGCCAGGCGAGCAGCAGCCCCCCCGAATTGCGTGCGTTGATCAACTGTGCCTGATAGGGATCGATGCTGGTGGTCAGGTTGGCCGAGAGGACGCTGGGCTTCAGCCGGTCGCTTTCCTGCAAATTCAGCGTTTTCAGGGAGCGCCTTCCGGCCTCCAGCACGGCTTCCTGGTGGTAAGCGTGGATCTCCATAAAGCCATACTCACGTCCCATGTTCAGGTAGCCAGGGCTGACATCCGTCGTCTTCAGCGCAACATCCATCACCCGGTACACTTCGGCGGCTGGCGAGACTTCGACGTACAGCAGAGCCATCCCTTCGACCGGGATCATGCCCAGCGTCTGTTTGCCGGTAAAGGCGGCGTACTGAGGCTGCAAACTATCCACGAAAACGTAGGTTCGTAATTGCATGATGCACCTCAGTCCGCGCTCAGACGGATGATTTTGGCATCGCTCGGCAGCAGGTTCTCGACCGCTTTATGGGGCCGGGCGATGACGTGCACGGCGACCAGCTCTCCGGCGCGCTTGGCGGCAGTTGCGCCAGCGTCCACAGCAGTCCGCACCGCGCCGATCTCCCCGCGCACGTAGACGGTGATGTAGCCGCCGCCGATCTCTTCCTGGCCGATCAGCTTTACGTGAGCGGTCTTGATCATCGCATCGGCGGCCTCGATGGAGGCGACCAGTCCGCGTGTCTCGACCATTCCCAGGGCGTTCATTGGCAGATTTGTGCTCATAGTTTTCCCTTAGTATTAGCGATAGGTCTAAAGTAGTTCGCTTTACTAGAATTGAAGTAGATAAGTCCTATTCGGATAAGACCCGGCGCGTGATATCCAATGCGGTGCCGAGGTCAGCCCGGTAGCCCAGGGCGTTTAAGGCGCTGCCGGTAGCAGATAACAGGCCGGTGACGGCCCGCTCGTCCAGGCGCGGCAGCAAACCGACATCTAAATAAAACGTGCCCGGCTGTGACCAGCCAACGGCCTGGCCGCCTGCCAGGTCGAGCGCCCCCGCGATCCGGCTGACCAGGGCCTGGGTGTCGATCCCGGCGGGCGTCACGATCTCGGTGCGGGTCCCCACACAAAAGCGCTGAGGGGAATCACAGCCGGGGCATTCACGGCCATCGACGGTGAGCAGCAGCCCCATCTCGCTCACTGCAAAACGGACTGCTTTGGCTGCCCGCTCGGCTGAGATCGTTCCGGGGCGAGGTGATGGGCTGCCAGAAGTTGAACCCGACCAGAGGTCGGCGATAGCCAAGCGCATCGCACGGGCCGCCGCTCGCGGGTCGGGGGCCTCACGTATGCCCCGCCCACAGATCAGGACGGAGGCTGGCAAATCCGCAAAGAAGGGAAGCAGCTCCAGGGTCAGCCCACCCGTCACCGTGACCTTGTAGCCCATGTCGATCAGGCGGCGGATGATGACCTTGTCTTCCTCGCCCCATTCGCGCCCGGCGTCCTGGGCATCCCACTCGCGGTGGTAGACGATCCGGTCGACGCCGATCTGCCGCCACTCGGCTGCCCGCCCCAGGATGTCACGGACGCCCGTCAGCTCCATCAGCATTTCTTTACCCCGGCTGCGGGCCACCTCGTATGCCTGTTTCACCGTGGCGAGGGCCGCCCCCCCGATGACCGTGACCATGTCCGCCCCGGCATCGAAGGCCATGGTCGCTTCGAGGCCGCCGACGTCGGGGGTCTTGAAATCGGCCAGGATGAGCTTGTCAGGGCAGATTTCCCGCATGGCAAGGATCGCCTCGATCCCGGCTGCCTTGCACAGCGGCGTTCCTATTTCGATGATGTCTATCTCGTCGACGACCAGAGACGCCATGACCAATGCCGGTGGCAAGGTGATGTAATCCAGTGCAATTTGAAGCTGGGGTATCGAGTTCATGGTTTAGCTTTAACTCTGGTCTCTCTGATAGGGCATTGTGTTGGCTTCCAAAGTTGAGTCCCCATTCGATCTGGACAGGTATTATTCGTATGTCTGTAAAAAGCTTGATTACTGGAATTTTTATTTGGGTATTGAAGTGTGACCCTGTCTATGGGGCAGTATCGGAGCGTGGTGTGAAGTGATTACTTTGGGGTTGTGACCGGCAAGAGGAGCAGGTTCTCTGGCCTGCACCATCGTGCCACCGTGACCCCGGAGCAGGTGGTCGGTGAACGGCGTCTGGCCCCTGCCGCCGTTCATGACGTGAACGTTTTGGATGCTACTGTCCGGCGGCCACGTGATTGTGGCCTGGCCGGGCATGTCACTCGGATTATCACTGCATTCTGGCCCATGTGATTTGTTTTGTCCCGGTCTGAACTTCGTTCAGATTAGTAACCCTTATGGGGTGCGTGATAAATTTTTCACTTCACGAAAATATTATCACAGTTAAAAATTATTGTCAAGATGCGTATTCAGGCGGGGTTGTTTCAGGATAAAAGAGTGCTTCGAGCTGGGTCGCTCCAACCGCCAGGATCGCCGACTGCGGCGGGTTGATGATCGCCGTGAACTGCTCCACGCCAAACGGCCCCAGGTTGGAGATGGTGAAGGTCCCGCCGCCGACATCCGCCGGAAGCAGCCGACCCTCACGGGCGCGACCGGCCAGGTCTTTGACCTCCGCGGCGATCTGCGCCACTCCCTTTTGGGCGGCGTTATGGACGACCGGGACGATCAGGCCCTGCTCCAGGGCAACCGCCACGCCGACGTTCACGTCGCGGTGGAGGTGAATCTCTTCGCCGTGCAGCGCGCTGTTCAACATCGGGTGGCGGGTGAGGGCCATCGCGACGGCCTTCACCAGGATCGCCGTCGCCGAGATGCGAGCCTCGCCGGACGCTTCGGCGCGTTCGTTCAGCTCGGCGCGCACGCTGTTGAAGTGAGACATCTCCACCCGTACGGTGAAGGTGATATGCGGCGTGTTTTGATAGCTGGCCGTCAGGCGCTCGGCGATGGTGCGGCGCATGCCCTGCAAGGGGATGATCTCGACATCCTGGCCGGGCGGGACAGCAAGCGGCTGCGGGGCGCTGACCGGCGTCACGGCAGTTGGCGGGGCGGCGGCGACATCGTCAGCCTGAATGCGGCCCTTTGGCCCACTACCGCTGACGGTGCCCAGATCGACGCCGATCTCCCTGGCAATCCGCCGGGCGGCGGGTGTGGCGTATACCCTGCCGTCGTAGCCCGCCGGAGCACCTGAAGGAGCGAGCGCCGCTTCGATGTCTGACCGGGTGACTTTGCCTCCCGGCCCGGTCCCGGCGACGTTCGCCAGATCGAGGCCAGCCGAGGCCGCCATATTCCGGGCGACCGGTGTCGCGGCAACTACGTTTTGTCCGGCTGCGGGCGGAGCGGCCTGCGGGGTGGACGATGGGGTGGGCGGGGCTTCAGGGGCGGCCCCTGGCAGCGCCTCGCCGGGCTGCAGGATATAGGCGATGGTCGTGGCAATCGGAACGGTATCACCGGGCTGGATGGAGATGCCCGCCAGGATGCCGGTTCCGGGCGATTCAACCTCGATGGCGACCTTGTCGGTCTCGATGACCAGGATGATCTCGCCCTGGGTGACTTGCTCGCCTTCCCCTTTGACCCATTCGACGACCGTCCCGGTCTCCTGATCCATATCGACTTTGGGCATTATGACATCGATAGGCATGTCACACCTTCAAGCGCACGACTTCGCGTGCTTTCTCTACTATGTCCTCGACCTGGGGCACGGTATGGTATTCAAGATTGCGGTTGTAGGGGATCGGCATGTCGCGCCCGGCCAACCTGACAATCGGAGCGTCCAGGTACCCGAAGGCTTCGCTCTCGGCGATCTGGGCCGCCAGCTCGCCGCCGTAGCCGCCGGTCCTGGCGGCTTCGTGGACGATCAGGACTTTGCCGGTCTTGATCACGGATTCGGCAATCGTATCGATGTCAAGTGGTTTCAAGGTGCGTGGGTCGACCACCTCCACCTCGATGCCCTCTTCGGTGAGCTGTTCCGCTGCCTCAAGCGAACGCCGAACCATGATCGAGGTGGCGACGATGGTCAGGTCACGGCCCTCGCGCTTGACCTCCGCGCTGCCCAGCGGGATGGTATACGGCTCTTCAGGCACCGGGCCGCTGGTTTTATAGAGCAGCTTGTGCTCGATGAAAACCACCGGGTTGTCGTCCCGGATGGACTGGATCAACAGCCCTTTCACGTCGTAAGGCGTGCTGGGCATGACGACCTTCAGGCCGGGAACGTGGACGAACCAGTTCTCAAGGCTCTGGGAGTGATGCTCCGCCGCGCCCGTGCCGGAACCGGCGGGCGTGCGCAGCACCATCGGGACGGTCGCTTTGCCACCGAACATGAATCGGAGCTTCGCGGCCTGGTTTACCAACTGCTCGGATGCCAGGGTGGTGAAGTCCATGAACATGATCTCGGCGATGGGGCGCATGCCGACCAGGGCCGCGCCGGTGGCCGCCCCCGCGATCCCCAGCTCGGTGATCGGCGTGTCGAGGATGCGCTCCGGCCCGAATTGGTCGAGCATCCCATACGAAACCTGAAAGGCCCCGCCATACACACCCACATCCTCGCCGATGAGAAAGACGCGCTCGTCGCGCTCCATCTCCTGCGTCATTGCTTCGCGTACGGCTTCCAGATAAGTGATTTCCCTCATGGCGCGTAGACCCCTTCTTCGATGGTATCCAGGGAAGGCTCAGGGGCATTCTCGGCGAATACCCGCGCTGTCTCAATGCTGTCGTATGCCTCTGTCTTGATCGCCTCGGCTTCCTCTTCGGTGAGCAGACCCTCGGCGACCAGCACTTTCTGATAGCGCAAAATGGGATCTTTTTCCTGCCACTCTTCGATCTCGTCCTGGGTGCGGTAGCGGTTGCGGTCGCTCTTGGAGTGGCCGCGCCAGCGGTAGGTGTTGTTGACCACCAGTGACGGCCCGCCGCCGCTGCGTGCGCGGTCGACGGCTTCTTTGGCGGCAGCCCGCACCGCGAACAGGTCGTTGCCGTCTACTGCCACACCCGGCATCCCATACAGCTCGGCACCCTTCGCCAGCCGTTCGCTGGTCGTCCACTTCCTGGCCGGGAAGGACATGGCGTACTGGTTGTTCTCACAGACCAGCACCAGCGGGACCTGGAATACCGCGGCCAGCTCCATCGACTCGTGATAAGCGCCGGTCGAAGCCGCGCCATCGCCAAAGAAGACCATGATCACTTTGCCTTCGTTTTGCATCTTCAGCCCGATGCCGACGCCAACCGCCATCGGTATGCCGCCGCCGACCACGCCGTTCGCGCCGAGGTTGCCCCCCTCGACGTCGGCGATGTGCATCGACCCGCCGCGCCCCCGGCAGTACCCGACTTCCTTGCCGTAGAACTCGGCCATCATCAGGTTGAGATCGGCACCCTTGGCGATACACAGCCCGTGGCCCCGATGGTGGGCCAGGATGAAGTCATCCGGGTTGAGCGCACTGATCGAGCCAACCGCCGAGGCTTCCTGCCCGATGGACAGGTGCATGGTGCCATGAATCTTGCCCATCATGTAGCTCTTCTCGGCCTGCTCTTCAAAAGCCCGCGTCTGGTGCATTTGCCTGAGCAGATGAGCAGCCTCAGTTTTGCTCAAATCTATCACGTATGGCTCTCCTTGAACTGACATTTGCCCTCCTGCCTGTGAACACTGTGTTTGACGTTTTGCGGTCAGGGTAGCTGTTTCAAAGCCGGGTTGAGTCAGAGAGATCAGCCTGACGCGCTGCCCCAGTACCGGTCGATCTCCGCCCTGAACTGGCGGGCAGTCGCGGCGGGGTCGGGGGTTTCGCGGATGGCCCGGCCAATCACGAAGACCGAGATGTCGACCCCCTTGAAAAAGGGGATCATATCCAGCCCCAGGCCACCGGCGACCGCTATTTTGAACCCCATGTCGATTAATTCCCGGATGGTGTCCAGGTCTTGCTGACCCCACGAGCGTGACAGGTTGCCCTCATCCCATCCCCGGTGATACACCATCCGCTCGACGCCGATGTCTCGCCATTCCCTGGCGCGCGCCAGGATGTCGCGGATGCCGGTCAGCTCGATGAATATTTCTTTGCCCGGCCTGGCGCTCGCTTCCTCAAACGCCAGCCTGACGGTATCGAGAGGGGCTGCCCCCAAAACCGTCATCCAATCCGCGCCAGCGTCGAAAGCCAGCTGCGCCTCAAGGCCGCCTACGTCCGGCGTTTTGATGTCGGCCAGGATCAGCTTGTCGGGGCACAGCTCGCGTATCGTGCTGACCGCCAGCATGCCTACCGCCTTGTTTAAAGGCGTGCCGATCTCGATGACTTCAACTTCCTTGTGGACCCGTTGAGCCATCGCCAGTGCAGGGGGCAGCGATGGGTAGTCCAGCGAAAGTTGTAGTAACGGTGTGGGCGGACTCATCCGGTTATGGGTGCTCCTCTCCGGCTATTTCACTTTCAAGCGCCATCCGCCAGCCCGCTTCCATCCGACTCTGCAACCACTGCCGGGCGGCGGCCACGATCTCGACCGAGTCCGGGTATCGTTCAGTCCACAGCTCAAGGACGAGCGGCCCCTGAAAACCGATCTCCGCCAACCGGGCGAAACAGTCGACGAAGGGCACGCTGCCTTCGCCCAGGGGGATGTAACGCAGCTGGCCGGGGATGGTATCTTTGACGTGGATCGCGGCGAAATGGCCCTGGCCGAGCGCCAGCTCGGCGAGGGGGTCGTATCCCGCGTAAACCAGGTTGCCGATGTCCCCGTAAACCCGGAACCGGGGTGAATTGAAATGATCGACGTACTGCATGACCTTCTGAATGGAGTCGATGCAGATGTCCCAGTTCTCAAGCGCCAGCGTCACACCGGCTGCCGAAGCCCATTCAAAGCCGCGCTCCAGGCCATCCAGGAAGCGATCCGCCGTGCCGGGATCGTGGTCTTCATAGTAGGCCATCGCTCCGGCCACCAGGACGTGACGCAGGCCAAACTCATGGGCGAAGTCGACGGCCTTTCTGAAAACGTCCAGCGCACGCTGGCGAAGGCCAGGCGACGCGCTTCCCAGAGGAAAACGGCGGTGAGCGCTGAGGCTGAGTGACGTGATAGGGACGCCGCTGTCCCGAACGGCCTGACGCAAGGCGGCGCGGTCGGAAGCGCCCCAATCCAGGCGGGCCAGCCGCATATCCCCGTCGTCGATGGAGATTTCGAGGAAATCATAGCCCGCTTGGTAAGCGGCAGTCAGGCGCTCGTGCCAGGTCATATCAAGGGGCAGCGCTTTTTCGTAAATACCGACGGGTATTTTGCCCAAATTCGATTGCCAGCTTCTCATTTGAGGCTGCGTGCTTTCGTGACCCCTGGCTAATTGTCACATATGTGAACAATGTTTACACAAATGTGACCTGTATGTTATCCCAAAATCAGGAGGCTGTCAACTGCACCCCTCCTGGCGGCCACGATCCGGCCAAACAAAAAGGCCGGGACTCAGCTCCGGCCCCGTCAGGCGGTCATCGTTCGGATGGGTATGTGATCCCCCACTGCTCGCGGAGGTCGTCCAGCGTTTTGACGATTGCCAAGCTCTCGTCGAGCGGTATGACGTCGCTCTCGGTCTTCCCGGCCTGGATGCACTCCATCACCTCGATGGCCTCGTATTCGTAGCCGTTGAAGCTGCCCAACGGCATCTCCACCAACTCCGGCTCTTTCCCCGCGATGTGGACGGTCATCGCGGTGGGTTTATACCAGGGGGCGTGCAGGTCGATCTTGCCCTGCGTGCCGAAGACGACCGCCTCCTTCGAATCGTAGCCCACCTGGCAGTTGTGGATCGTGGCGATCTGACCGCTGGCGGTCATAAAGACGATGCCCGACTGATAGTCCGCGCCCGACTCGCCGAAGTGGGTCAGGCCGGTGACGGCCTCCGGCTCGCCCAGCACGCTGTAAGCCCAGGCGATCCCATACGAGCCGAGATCGAGCAGCACGCCCGCGCCCAGGCTGACGTCAAAGAAGCGGTTGTTGAGATCGTAGGGCACCGTTGCGATAAAGCGCGCATCCAGGCCGAGCACCTCGCCGATCGCCCCCTCTGCCAGCAGCTCGCGGACCCGGATGTGGATCGGGAAGAAGCGTGTCCACATCGCCTCCATCAGAAAGAGATTCTTCTCGCGGGCCAGCCTGATGGCTTCCTCGGTTTGCGCGGCGTTCATCGTGATCACTTTTTCACACAGGACGTGCTTTCCGGCTTCCAGGCACATCTTGATGTCGCGCAGGTGAAAAACCCCAGGCGTGCCGATGTAGACGATATCCACCTCAGGGTCGGCGACTACGTTCTCATAACCCACGTGAACCCTCGGAATGATGTGTTTACGGGCAAAAGCCCCGCCGCTTTCCTGGCTCCGCGAGCCAACAGCCAGCAGCTCGGCCCGTTCGGGTATGTTATTGAGGGCATAGGCGAATCGGTTGGCGATCTTGCCGGTCCCCAAAATCGCCCAACGCATTGGTTCGGTCATGATCTGCTCCCTTATTCGTTATGGGGATCAACAGTCGTGTCGTGACTCCTACCCGCTGTCCTCCGGGTTCCCCTCATCAGGCTTCGAGCAGCGCATCGGTAAGCTCCGCGATGCTGTCAAACACGTGATCCGGCTTGATCGCGCTCGATCTCAGCTGCCCGCGTGAGGTGACGCCGGTCAGCACGGCAATCGTCTCGATGTCGAGGCGGTTTGCGCCCAGGATGTCCGTTTCGAGGCGGTCGCCGATCATCGCGACGGTTTCAGGGGTGGCATCGAAGCGGCGCATGGCAGCCTGATAGATGAGGGCTTCGGGCTTGCCGATCACGGTTGGCTCGACGCCGGTTGCGGCCTGGATCGCTGCAATGACGATGCCGGTTCCGGGGCTCAAGCCATCCGGGGTAGGGAAGCTGCCGTCGGTGTTGGTTGCGACGAACTGCGCCCCATTGAGGATCAGGCGCATGGCTACCTGAATCTTGTCGTAGCTGATGGCGCGATCCATGCCCGCCACCACCGCGACGACGTTCCGCGCGGGCGGCGTTTCCCCGTGCGTCACCTCGAAACCGGCCCCTTCCAGCGTTTCGATCAGGCCGCGCATCCCGACGACGTGAACCGGCGCGCCCTGCCCATACCGCTCCTTGAGATAGGCGGCGGTGGCGGTCGAGCTGGTGAAAACCACGCTCTCGTCCGCCTGAACGCCGAAGCCCCGCAGCTTTTGCACGTAGTGCCCGGCCGTCCGGGTGTTGTTGTTGGTGAGCAAGGCCCATCGAATGCCTCGCTGCGCCAGGACGCCGAAAAACCGATTCAAGCCCGGTATGGGCTGGTCGGCGCGCCACAATACGCCGTCGCCGTCAATCAGGAAGGTTTTTATGTTGGGGATTTCCACAGTGATTTATCTCAATACCCACTTCTCAGGGATGTCAACCCAGTATCAAAGCCGCCGTATAGTTGTCGGTCACCAGCACGTTGACCTGGCCGCCCAGTAAAGCCCCGGCGATGGCCTGGGCCTTCGCTTCGCCGCCAGCCACGCCCAGGCGGATGGGGATGTGCATCAAATCGTCCACGGTCACGCCGACCAGCCGGTTATGGAAATCAAGGTCGCAGGTTACCCCATGGATGTCGAAGTACTGGGCGCAAACGTCGCCAATCGCCCCGGCGGCCTGCATCACTTCAAGCTCCTTGAGGGAGATGTGCCCGCTCTGGTAGAGGCTGCAATACTCCGGGTCGGTCGCGCCGATCCCTAATAGAGCCACGT
>JARRJX010000048.1:0-11501 GCA_037388645.1 Chloroflexota bacterium | reverse complement strand
TGCCCCGATCGGCACCCAGCGCCGCTCGCCGCCCTGGGCGATCTCCACCTCGGCGTCGAGCGCGACGAGCGAGGTCGTGCCGTCCGCTGCCGGGAGGGCGTGGGCGACGTTCCCGCCCAGCGTGGCGACGTTGCGCACCTGCGGCCCGCCCACCACGCCGCAGCCCTCCACCAGGCAGGTTGCCCGCGCGCCCAGCAACGCCGAGCGCACGATCGCGCTGTGCGTCACGCCCGCGCCGACCGTCACCATATCTCCCTGCTGGTCGATCTGACTTAATTCGGGGATGCAGGTGATGTCGATCAGCACGTCGGCGGGCGGGTGGTTGCCCTGGCGGATGTCGAGCAGCAGGTCGGTGCCGCCCGCGATCACCTGCGCCGCGCCGCCGTGCTGCCGGAGCAGGCCAAGCGCCTCCTCCACCGAGCCGGGCGTCAAATACCGATTCCACAGCTTCATTGTGCGAATCTCCGTGCTTGTTTGGCTTGCGTGAATTGGGCAGTTGGCTGGCACTTTTCGCCGGGTGAGGAACCCGACGCCGCCCCCCGCATCGGGGAGGACGACCGCCAACTCCGGGTTGGCGTACGTTCGTGTATGGGGTGATCCTAGCACATTTGGACGGGGAGTGGCAAGGATTGTCTATCCTGGGTGAAGAGAAAGACGCCCGGCTGCGCGCCGGGCGTCGATGTGTCTGAGGTTCTATCCCCGCACGCCTATCACGGGCTGGGGATCGTCAAGACTTGGCCGGGGCGGATCGTCCAGGGGGAGATAATGCCGTTGGCGATGGCGACGTCCTCCCAATCGACGCCGTAGGTCGTCCCGATGCGGAACAGGGTATCCCCTTTGGCGACGGTGTAAGTACGGTTCCCGCCTCCAGAATCGCCGGTTGCGTTTGACGACAGCCGCAGCACCCAACCGGGTCGGATGGCGTTCGGATCGGTGCGCAGGCTGGGATAGACCCCGGCGTTCAGCTCGATCAGCGCCGCGACCGCGATCCCGTTGTCCCTGGCGATCTGGTAGATGTGCTCGCCGGGCTGCACGACGTGCGTCCCACCGGCTCCACCCGTGCCGCCCCCGCTCTGCGCGCGGCCAAAGGGCGGGCTGACAAACAAATCCCACCCGGCACTCAGACCGTCCGGGTCGCTCAGCAGGTTGGGGTGATCCCGCAGGTTGAGGCTGATCAGGTGGGCCATCGAGGTGCCCGACCGCCGGGAGATCGAGGACAGCGTATCGCCACCCTGGACGGAGTAGACGTTGTACTGCCCCAGGTTGAGCCTGTAGCCTGGGGAGACCACTTCCCACCCGGCGACCGCGTTGCCATTGGCCTCGCCCGCCGATTTGTCCCCGGCGTAATAGAACAGCGGCGACCCTTCGTAGACCACCTGGCGGCCCCCATCGGCCCGCTCGGCGATCCCCAGCGTGCCAAGCCCTTCGGCGGAGGTGCTCGGTTCGCCCTCGTCCAGGATGTAGGGCGTCCACTGCTCGGCGCAGGCCTGGAACTCGCACAGGAAGGTCGCCAGGCTGTCCCCGGTGTAGCGGTAAAGCGTGCGCCCGCCGTCATCAACGAGCAGCGCCCCCAGGTTGGGGTGCTCGGCTACCCGGACGCTGCCGCTCTGCGCCGGTTGGCTGACCTCTATCGTAAGCGCGTCCGAGGTGACGTTGACGAAGTTGAACGTGCCATCGCTCATCGCCGCCTCACCGTTGACGCGGGCTGCGATCTGCACCCTCCCCGCCGCCTGGGCGCGCAGCACGAAGGTCGCCGTGCCCTCCGTGCCGCTGATCCCCCCTTCTTCCCTGGTGATCACGGCAAGCGGGGCCGACGCATTCTCTTCTCCCCCCGCCTCCTCCCCCTCGCCGGTTGAGACCAGGATCGGGTTGTCCGGGTCGGCCTGATCCTGGAGCGCGAGCGTGTACTTGGGCAGGCCTAGCCCGCTGGACGTGACGGTGATCGTCACCTCGTCGCCCACGCTGGTGTTGTTGGCGCTGGCTTCGATCTCGACGCTGGCGGTGTAAGAGGGCTCCTGAGCGCCGCTCACCGTCAATGTGAGGTCGTCGGACTGCACGCTGGCCGGGACGAACGCCCCATCCTCGCCCTGTGCCTCGCCGTTCGCGCCGACCCGCACCGTGGCCTGTCCGGGAGCCAGCGCGCGCAGCACAAACGTCACTTCGCCCCCCGTCGCGGTCGCCGAGACGACCTGGAACAGGTAGCTGGCGTTGCTCGACTGCTCGCCCAGCGTCTGATCGGCGAGCACGGTGATGTTCTGCGAGCCGGCATCGGCCTGGCTCGCATTCGACAGGCTGAGCTGGTACTGCGGCTGCCCCAGATTCTGGAGGCTGGCGGTCAGCGTGACCTGCTCGCCAACCGCCACCGTGTCCGCGCTGGCGGAGAGCTGAATTGCCGGTGGCGCTGGCGGCGGCTCGGTGATGGGTGGTGCCTTCGCCCCGACCAGCGTGCAGGCGCTTACCAATACCATCATCAAGAGAAATGGCATCCAGCGTTTCATCGTCTATCTCCTCCTGTCTGCGTGTCTGGCGCAGATCGGCGGTTCGGGTGCGCAGTGGGGGGAATATAAAGAGAATGTGAATTGTACGTTCAGTATAGGTAGGCGGATCGACCTTGTCAACTATTGTGACTACTCAAGACAACAACAGGAGCCACCCCGGTCTGGGATGGCTCCTGCCTCGTGCAGTTATCAGGAACTACGTAGGTATGCCTAGGAGTTATGGGCGGGTCATACCGGCAACTGCCGCGCTGCCGCCGATGTTCTCCAGGCTGTCGTACAGGATCTCCAGGACGTAGTCGCTGTTGTGGGCGAATGCGCCGGGGTCCTTCGACACATACTGATAGTTGTAGACCGCCTGCACCAGACGAGGTGTCCAGGTGCTGTAGCCCGCCCCAGTTTCGTCGAAGTAGTAGGGGTAGCCGGGGCCTTGTGTGATCGGGCGGCGTACGCCTCTATGGCCGTCCACAGCGCCTCGTGGATCGTCTCGATCTCACCGGCGATACCTTCGGTGGTATTCCCATCGCCGTCGTAGTCGATTGGCTCACCATCGTCCATCCGGATCGCGTCAAGCTCGACGTTGCCGTGGCACTGGGCGCAGATCTCGGTGTTGACTTGCAGCGCGTGCACGTTGTGGCACTCGGCGCAGGTGTCCGCGCCCGGCACGTGGGTGTTCAACCCAACGTAGGTCTTGCCGGGATACTGGTATGCACCCTGCGCTTCACTGCCGAAGAGCGTCGCACCGGCAGCGAAGTAGTGGATGTTGATGAAGCCCAGGTTCTCGTCGACCGTATCAGCGCCGATGCCTTCAATCGCTGCGTTGACAGTGGGGGTTGACGAGCGGCCCTGATGGCAGTTCATGCACAGGTTGCTCACGTCGCCTTCGCCAAAGGAGAGCGTCGCCCCGCTGGGGAAGGTGACCTCGTTCGACACGTAGAGTGTGAACCCAGGCACCGCGTCGTGGCAGGTGGTGCAGCTAAGAGCGTTGGCCGTCGGCTGGGTGATCGAGACGCCTTCGGTGATGTAGAGCGGCAGCCCTTCCGCAGAGTGGCAGCGCGAGCACGTCCCAGGCACGGCCCCTTCCTCGTCCCAGTGGCGGAACGCCTCGGCGGTCGCGTCAAAGTGCCCGGCGTCGTTACGGTGGTGGCATTGTGGGCAATCGCGCCGGGGTCTTTCAGCGTGACCTGGTAGTTAAAGGCCGCTTCAAGCAGGCGTGGGCTGAAAGCGTTTTAGGCGTTGTCGCTGACCGATTCATCATCGCTCGCTTGGCCGTCACCGTTGGTGTCGATGAAGAAGTAGGGATATGTTTGTTCGTTGTAGGCGATAGGTGTGCCGATGACCTCGTTGGCATAGTCTTGCATCGCCGTTAAGAGCATCTCGCGCAGGCCCTCTATCTCGTAGTAGATGCCTTCTTCGATGTTCCCGTTGCCGTTGTAGTCGACCAGCGAGCCGTTCATCCGAATGTCGTGGACGTTCTCCGCCGTGACGCCGGTATGGCAGGCCGCGCACTCGTCGTACTTGACTTCCAGCGTGTGCTGGTCGTGGCAGTCGATACACTCGGTGTAGCCCTCGACGTGGGCGAAACGCATCTGGTAAGACTGGCCTTCGTACTCATATCCGCCGTGGACTTCCGATCCAAGCAACGACGCGGCTGCGGCGTAGTAGTGGATGTTGACGAAGCTCAGGTCCTCGCTCGGCGTGTCGGGTGAGCCTTCCAGGCCCGCCTCGGCAATTGCCTCATTCACCGTGTTGACCGAAGCCCGGCCCTGGTGACACTGCATACAGCGCGCCGAAGGCCCCAGCCCAGTGATCTCCACCCCGGAGGGGAATACCACGCTGGTCATCGCCTCGGTTGTGCTGTTATGGCAGGCTTCGCAGGTGATCACGGTACCGATCGGGGCAGCCGTATTGACCACGCCAAACTCTGAGCCGTCTTCACCCAGGAAATCCAGGAAGCCAGGTGTGCTGTGGCACTTGGCGCAGGTCGTCGGCACCTCTGGCGGATCACTCTCGTTCCAGTGGTTGAAAGCTTCAGCTGAGGCATCTGCGTGAGGTGACCCGGCCCAGGCCGCCTCAAACGGCACCACGCTTACGACAGGTTCCGTGCAGGCTTCGCATTCGGGACAAGGCGTGGCTTCGGGGCATTCAGCAGTTGCTTCCCCGCCGCCTTCGCCGCCGGTTGAGCACGCAGCCACCGCCACCAGGAGCAGTATGAGTGCTGCTCCGGCAAGGTAAAACCTTTTTCGTGACATTGGCTAGTTTCTCCTCAGGTTAGTACATCGTACAGCTAAATAGCTGTCCAACGCATGTCGTAGAGAATAGTGTGATTCATTGAGAAACAAGATAGACGATTGTTCTCCTCCCGCACCTCCTGAACAGCTAGGGGTTTACGTTCATTTTTTGCTCTGTTGGAGAGGCCGACGCAGCGCATCGGCCCGGATGAGATACGCCCACTTCTCCACCATTGTAATATGGGTCATGTAACCCATACAAATGAGAGCGCTGTGGGCCGCGTGTGACAGATGTAACTATTCTCTAACCATTGCTAGGCACGGAAAAGGCGTGATTAGCACTCCCAGGCCATAATGATGGATAGGAACTCCCATTACGATAATCCTAATTTGGGTTGTTTAACCCAAGACAGTGAGGTTACGCCCAAATGATTGTGACATATGTAACATCACAGAAGAAGATCGGAGGGGATGAACCTCCAGGGACGGAGTTCCTCCCTGGAGGTGGCAGTTTGAGGAGCAGGTTGATTTCGATCTATTGCCGGGCGCTGGTGACCGTAATCTCTGTATCGGTGATCGTGATTTCCTCGACCACATAGTTGGTGTCGTCGTTGTAAAACACCTGGGAAAGCTCAGTCCCCATCCCGGCGACCAGGCTGAGGTCCATCGGGACGCCGTTCAACGTCACACTGGTGACTTCCAGGGAGACGCCCCCATTCACCACGGAGGCAGTCAGCACCATTTCAAGCGCCTGCCCTTCGACATCGCCGGAGACGACGATCTGTCCGGGCTGGAAGTCGGCGGTCATACCACTATCGGCCAGGTCTTCATTAAACTCGGCTTCCGTATAAGTCTCAGTACGTGTTCCGGACGATGAACAGGCGACGACGGTGGTGATTAAGACCAGCAGAACGAAAACAAACGGTGATTTCTTGAACATGTATTCCCTTTACTGTTGGGTAATGAGCGCATTTGCCTTACGAATCCGGTCGGCCATGATCCGCATGACCTGGATGGCGAAATAGGGCGTCTATTCGACGAGGAAGGCGAACCGCTCTTCGCTGATGCGCACCACCTGGCAGGTGGTCTTGGCGACCGCCGTCGCGCTGCGTACGGTTGGGGTCGTTCTGGAAGAGGTTGATAATCGTCATAGTCACCTCCCTGTTGGCCGAGTCTTCGCTCGAAGAAATAGAGAACTTTTATCATTATATTCAGTTTTATCCCCTGAACAATCACGTTCGCCCACCCTGGCGGCTACCTCTACATAGCCGCCCTGTGGCCGCCATAGACCGGGGGAAGAAACCAGCATCCCACCCATCACGGGGTTCTAGGGGCTGCACCAGGAATCAAAAGACCGCCCGGATGGGCGGCCTGATGTCTGCTTTGGGGAGCGGGTCGAACTAGCCGACTCCCTTGATCTCCACAGACCCGCCTTCGGCCTCAAGCTTGGCCTTGGCGTCCTCGGCGGCGTCCTTACCGACCGCCTCCAGGACGGTGCTCGGCGCGCCCTCGACCAGCTCCTTGGCCTCCCCAAGGCCCAGGGTGGTCAGGCTGCGTACGGCCTTGATGACCTGGATCTTCTTGGGGCCAATGTCGGTCAATATCACGTCAAACTCGGTCATCTCTTCGGCGGCTTCGGCAGCGTCGCCACCGGCCATCATCGGCCCACCGGCCATGACCGCCATCGGGGCGGCGGCGGTCACGCCCCAGCGCTCTTCTAGAATGTCCTTCAGTTGGGCCGCCTCGAGCAAAGTGAGCGTGCTCAGCTCGTCGGCGAGTTTTTCAAGATCGGCCATGATAAATACTCATCTCCTTTAGAATTCTTTCTGGATGTCCAGTGTTATTCGGCTTCCGCGTCGGCTGCTTCGTCGGCAGCGTCGCCGGGTTCATCCACAGGTTCTTCGACGACTTCTTCTACGGGTTCTTCCGCCGGTTCTTCAACCGATTCTGCTACCGGCTCCGCCTCGGCTTCTTCTACGGCGGGCGCTTCAGCGACCGGTTCTACAGCGGCCTGCGCCGCTGATGGCGCATATTCTTCGCCCTTGTCGACGTAAGCGTTAAGCACGTTGACCACCTGTCCGACGGCGGCCTGGATCACGCCCACCAGGTTGGCTGCGGGGGCGTCGAGCAGGCCGAGCAGCTGCGCCCGGAGCACCTCCAGCGGCGGCATATCGGACAGCGCTTCGATCTGCGCAAAGGTGAGGGGCTGTCCCTCCATCAAACCGCCACGGATGACAAATTCCTCCACGTCTTCCGCGTAATCGGTCAGCGCCTTCGCCACGCTGGGCACTTCGTCAAAGCAGAAGCCCAGGGCGAAGGGGGCACCGTCCAGGTAATCAGGAAACGGGTACCCGGCATCCTCCATCGCGCGTTTCAGCAGGCTAAGCTTCGTGACGTGATACACCCCACCTGCCTCGCGGATGGCGCGGCGCAGCTTGGTCAGCTCGACGTTGCTCAGCCCGCGATACTCGGTGAAGATGATCGCCCGGCTGCGGTCGAGCAGGTCGGCGTATTGGGCGACGAGTTCTTCCTTACGCTCTTTTGTGATTGCCAATCTCCAATCACCCCCTTTCAGGTATAAATGCAAAAAGGTCTTCGCCTGGTGGCGAAGACCCATACGTTGCTACTTTCGAACGCGCTACGCGCGTCCTTCCCTTAAGTAGTTGGCTGCTTCTTCACCTCGGCGGGCATCTTTAAGTCCACTGGGGACACCGGCTGTCTGCGGCGAGCGCGGGCCATCCGGCCCGCAAGCTATGCAGTTGTGGGTAATGCTCATTACCGGAAGGAGATTATAACGCGCCCCTCCGGCTGGGACAAAACACCCTTACTCTTCCATCGCCAGGGCGATGTTGGGATCAAGCTTCACGCCGGGGCCCATCGTGGAGGTGATGACCAGCTTCTTGATGTAGACGCCCTTCATCGCCGCGGGCCGCCTGCGCCGGATCTCGTCCATCAGCGCGTTGAAATTGCGCAACAGGTCGTCGACGCTGAAGCTGGCCTTGCCGATCGGGACGTGCAGGTTGGCCGTGCGGTCGTTACGGAACTCGACACGCCCGGAGCGCGCCTCCTCGATCACCCGCTCGATGTCGTCCTCCTGAACGACCGTACCACCCGTCGGGCTGGGCATCAGGCCGCGTGGGCCGAGCACTCGTCCCAGGCGACCGATCTTGCGCATCATCTCCGGCACGGCAAACGCCACGTCGAAGTCGGTGAAGCCGCCGTTGATCTTCTCGATCATCTCGTCGTCACCGATCAGGTCTGCCCCGGCCTGCTCGGCGATGCGGGCGGCCTCTCCTTCGGCAAAGAACAGGATGGTGACCTCTTTCCCCAGCCCGGCGGGCATCACCACCGCGCTGCGGATTTGCTGCTCGGCCTGGCGTGGGTCGATCCCCAGCCGCATGTGAACCTCGACCGTCTCGTCGAACTTGGCTTTCGCCATCTTCTTGACCAGCTCAAACCCCTCGCGCGGTCTGTAGAGCGTGTCGCGGTCAAATTCTTCAAGGCTGGCGAGGTAGTTCTTTCCCCGTCTTGACATAATGGTGCTTCTCCTTGTGGTGCTGGCGGCGCTCAGCGCGCCTCCCACGGTTCCAATTGGTTATTTCTCGATGGTCACGCCCATGCTGCGGGCCGTCCCGGCCACCTGCAGCATGGCGGCTTCCAGGTCATTCGCGTTCAGGTCGGGCATCTTGACCTCGGCAATTTCCCGCAGTTGAGCCTGGGTCAACTGCCCCACCTTGACCCGGTTAGGCTCCCCTGACCCCGACTCGATGCCCAACGCCTTGCGAATTAAGGAGGCGGTAGGCGGGGTCTTGAGGACAAACCGGAATGACTGGTCGGAAAAGATGGTGATCTCCGCCGGGATGATGTCCCCGATCCGGTTGGCCGTGCGCGCGTTGTAGTCCTTGCAGAACTGCATCAGGTTGATGCCGTGCTGGGCGAGCGCAGGCCCGATCGGCGGGGCCGGGTTGGCCTTGCCCGCCTCGATCTCCAGTTTGACGATTGCGACAACTTTCTTCGCCATGAAATCTTCACTCCCGTTTCAACAAAATAGGGCAGCCCCTCCACAGCCCTCCAGCGGAGCGGGGGTCTGCCCGGCACATCTCTGGTCATCGTTTATGCTGCGCCGCATCCAGGGTGCGGCTGGCAGCCCGGTATTATATCTTTTCTACCTGTAAGAAATCCAGCTCGACGGGCGTATCCCGCCCGAAGAACGACACCAGCACGCGCACCTTTGCGCGGTCCACGTCGATCTCCTCGACCGTTCCAATAATGTCGTTAAACGGCCCGTCGACGATGCGCACCTTCTGACCCGCTTTAAAGGTCACCTTGACGACCGGCGCGTCGGCCTCCATGCGCTTCATGATCTGGGCGACTTCGTCCTCGCGCAGCGGAGTGGGCTTGTTGCCCATCCCGACAAACCCGGTCACGCCCGGCGTGTTGCGCACCACGTACCAGGAATCCTCGTCGAGCATCATCTGCACCAGGATGTAGCCAGGGAAAACGCGCCGCTCGACCGTGCGCCGCTTGCCGTCTTTGATCTCGATCTGTTCCTCGGTCGGCACGACGACGTCAAAAATCTTGTTCTCCATGCCCATCGTCTCGATCCGCTGCTCGATGGCGTGGCGAACTTTATTCTCGTATCCCGAATAACAGTGAATCACATACCACTTACGCGCGTCGTCAGAGTCTTCCTCCGGTCGGAAACCCGCCTCATCCAATATGTCATAATCATCCATGAATCCGCTCCTCAACCTGGCTTACCAGCCGTCATGTGCCGCAGCAAAGTGCTAGACGAGTAACCCGACGAGTTGCTGAAACAGGAGATCGAGCAGGCCAAGAAAGATGGCGAAGGCCACCGTCGTGCCCAAGACGATCACGGACAGCCGGATCGTCTCATCCTGGGTCGGCCAGGAGACCTTGCGCAACTCTTCCCTGGTATCCTGAAAATATCGAATGATGGGGTTGCGGCTCTTAGTGCCTTTGCGCGGCGCTTCGCGCCCGCCGCTGGCCGATCGCCGCCGCGCGCGCTCACGGGTGCGCTCGCTGCCTTCTTCCGCCTCGGCCTTGGCCGGTTTGTCTTTGACTTGTGTCGCTGCCTGCTTACGAGCCACGCATAAGCTCCTTTGTTTACACCCTGGCTACAGGTCAAAACACCGCCACAAGATGACGGTGTCTTGGCCGATAGACTTATAGAACAGGCGAGGCAGGAATCGAACCCGCAACCTACGGTTTTGGAGACCGTTGCTCTGCCAAATTGAGCTACTCGCCTATGATTGGACGTGCGTCATCGTGACCATTATACCACAAGGCACGTCCGCTATCTATAACCTATTTTGTCTCGCGGTGCAGCCGGTGCTGCCGACAGCGCGGACAGTATTTATTCAACTCGATACGCTGTGGATCGTTGCGGCGGTTCTTCTCAGTCGTGTAGTTGCGCTCGCCGCATTCCGAGCACTCCAGCGTGATGACCATTCGTGTGTCCCGTTTTGCCATGATTCTTCCAGTGACAGATTGAATCGGCAGGCGAGTTCATACCCGCCTGCCGGGATTCTGCTCAACCTTGTGAGTGTGCTCCTTATTCCAGGATTTCGGTGATGACGCCCGCGCCGACGGTGAGGCCGCCCTCACGGATGGCGAAGTTCGAGCCGCGCTCCAGGGCGACCGGCTTCTGCAGCTCAACCACCAGGTTCACGTAGTCGCCCGGCATCACCATCTCCACGTCCTCCGGCAGGTACACCGTGCCGGTCACATCCATCGTGCGGATGTAGAACTGCGGCTTGTAGCCCGTGAAGAACGCCTTGTGCCGTCCTCCCTCGTCCTTGCGCAGCACGTACACCTCGCTGTTGAAGCGGTAGTGCGGCGTGATGCTGCCCGGTGCGGCCAGCACCTGCCCGCGCTCCACCTCGTCCCGGTCGATGCCGCGCAGCAGGACGCCTGCGTTGTCCCCCGCCCGCACGTCCACCAGCTCCCGGTGGAACATCTCGGTGCCCGTGATCACCGTGCGCCGGGTCTCCCCCAGCCCCACGATGTCCACCTCGTCACCCTTCTTCGCTATCCCGCGCGTCACGCTGCCCGTCACCACCGTGCCTCGCCCCTTGATGCTGAACACGTCCTCGATCGGCATCAGGAACGGCAGGTCTTCGTCTCGCTCCGGCGTCGGAATGTACTCGTCCACCACCCGCATCAGCTCCCAGATCGACGCGTACTCCGGCGCGTTCGGGTCGGTGCTCGTGCTCTCCAGCGCTGCCAGCGCCGAGCCCCGCACGATCGGCGTCTCGTCCCCAGGGAAGTTGTAGCTGTCCAGCAGCTCGCGCAGCTCCAGCTCCACCAGCTCCAGCAGCTCCTCGTCGTCCATCATGTCCACCTTGTTCAGGTAGACCACTATCGCCGGCACTTCCACCTGCCGCGCCAGCAGCACGTGCTCCCGCGTCTGCGGCATCGGCCCGTCCGGCGCGGCCACCACCAGGATCGCCCCGTCCATCTGCGCCGCTCCCGTGATCATGTTCTTGATGTAGTCCCGGTGCCCTGGACAGTCCACGTGCGCGTAGTGCCGATTGTCCGTCTCGTACTCCACGTGCGCGATCGCGATCGTGATCCCGCGCTCCTTCTCCTCTGGCGCGTTGTCGATCGAGTCAAACGCCCGGAAGTCCGCCTGCCCGCGCATCGCCAGCACTTTCGTGATCGCCGCCGTCAGCGTCGTCTTCCCGTGGTCGATGTGCCCGATCGTCCCCACATTCACGTGCGGCTTCGTTCGCTCGTATACTTCTTTTCCCAT
>JARRJX010000047.1:0-7887 GCA_037388645.1 Chloroflexota bacterium | reverse complement strand
CCTGGGCGAACCGCTGACGCAGGTTTTACGGCACGTGGAGGAGCCGCTCGTGCTCGACATCGCCACGGGCACCGGTCGGCTGCCGATCGCGCTGCTGACGCAGCGGTCGTTTCGAGGGGAACTGGTGGGGATCGACCACTCGCGGAAGATGCTGGGCGTGGCGGCGGATAAGCTGGCCCGGTGGGGGGCGCAGGTGACGCTGATCTGGTGTGACGCGAAACGCCTGCCGTTCGTCGATTCGACTTTCGACATAGTCTCGTGCCTGGAGATGATCGAGTTTACGCCTGACCCGGAAGCGCAACTGGTCGAGGCCGTGCGGGTGCTCAAACCGGGCGCGCTGCTGGTCACGACCAGGCGAAGGGGGCGGGATGCCTTCTTCATGCCAGGCCACACGCACAGCCGCGATGCATTTGATAGCCTGCTGAGGGAGATCGGACTGACACACGTCGAGATCATGGCCTGGCAGGTCGACTACGACCTGGTGCTGGCGGTCAAAGGGGGGAGATGGATCGGGGCGCGGGCGGCGCTGTGGGAATCGATCCGCTGCCCGGCCTGTGGGGAGATCGCGTGGGATCGAAAAGAGTCGGCATTACTGTGCCGCGCGTGCAGGGCCGCTTTTCCGATTGAGAGGGGGATCGTGGAGTTTGCCAAACGCCGGAGGTAGACGTTCGGGAGGCTGTTCGGCAGCCTACGAAAGTATATCATTTGTATAAATATTGGCCCGTTTTACCCTGAGAAGATCTTGCCTCCTTTTCCATTTGGGTGTACAAATATGGTGTAGAAACGGTTAGTTACGGGTAGCACTATCATTTTATTCGTTCAGTCCTCCTAGCCTTCGTGGGGATGTATCGTTGGTCACAAAACCACTCAATCAACCACGCGAACCCCTTGACGAGGGGGTGATTGAGGACCTTGCTCAGTTTGAAATCCCTGAGTCATACGAGCAGATCGATACCTCGCCGCCGCCGGACATCACGGCGGAACGCTCCGGGCCAGCCTGGCGCGTGTTGTTCCACATCTCCAGCCCGCAGCCCAGCACCGTCGGCCTGGACGTATGGCGGGTGACGGTTTTAGGGCGTGCCGACCCTAACAGCGCCTTCCAGCCGGACCTCGATTTTGCTCCCTACGGGGCGATGCGCTATGGAGTCTCGCGACGTCATACACTGGTGCGGCCAGGGGCCCACTCGCTGTATCTGATCGACCAGAACAGCACAAATGGGACGTGGGTGAACGGCCAGCGGCTGGTCGGGGGGCGTGAGTTTCCACTCTCGGACGGGGACCTGATCGAGCTGGGGGCGCTGCGGATGACGCTCAGGATCGTGCAAGCGCCTGGGGATGACGGCACCCACCGCCAAACCAGAACCGACCCATTCTTCAAGCGGTTCCGCTTCGGGCGGACGGGACGGCGAAACTAGCCGACCGGGCCGATCACTCTGCCGGGATGGTGTAGCCGACCCCCGGCACGGTCAGAATGTAATTCGGCTGGCGGGCATCGACTTCCAGCTTCTGCCTCAAGCGTGAGATATTGACCCGCAAGATCGCCAGATCGTTCCGGTACTCTTCACCCCAGACACGACTCAACAGATCACCATGCAGCAGCACCTGACCGGCGTGCTGAATCATGACGCGCAGCAGTTCGTACTCGGTGGGGGTCAGGTGGACTTCCTCGCCGGCGACGGACACCTTACGGCGGCGGAAGTCGATATGCAGATCGCCCTGGGAGAACTCGGTGATGTCGCTGGGCTGGGGAGACCATTCGACGCGGCGCAAGACCGCCTGTATCCGCGCGGACAACTCCTGGGAGCCAAACGGCTTCGTCAGGTAGTCGTCGGCCCCCAGCTCAAGGCCATAGACCTTGTTCTCCTCGTCATCACGGGCGGTCAGGATGATGATCGGGATGGTGGAGTAGGCCCTGATCTGGCGGAGCACCTCAAAGCCGTCGATGTCGGGCAGCCCTAAGTCAAGTATTATCAGGTCGCACTGCTCACGCTCGAACAACGACAACGCCATACGGCCCGTGCTCGCCGTCAGGAGCGTGTTGCCTGCCAATTCCAGAGTCGTCTTGATGAATCGAACGATCTTTGGTTCGTCATCGATAATGAGAATGCTATGCCCAGACATCTACCATCAACCTCCCGTGTCCGCCAGATCGCCCGCAGTATTTACTGTCGGCAAACTAAACAAGAATGTAGAGCCAACCCCCTCTGTGCTCTCCACCCATATCCGCCCGCCATGTGCCTCTACCAGCCCTTTACATATCGACAACCCCAACCCTATCCCGCGACGACCTGCGTCGCCTCGATTGGAGTTGTTGGCAGTTTGATCGATCTGATAGAACCGGTCGAATATGTTCTCCAGATGTTCTTTTGCTATCCCTTTACCATGGTCTTTCACGGATACCACCAGCTCGTCGCCTTCGCTGACGGCGCGCACCACAATCCTGGTCCCCGGCGCGGAATACTTGGCCGCATTATCCAGAAGGTTAGCAAGAATCTGCTGTATGCGCCACGCATCTCCATAGCAGGTAGGCAGCATGGAGGGAATACGCAACGCCAACTCATGGGTTTTGATACGTCTACGGGCGGCGCTCACCGTGCTCTGGACGACCTGTACCAGATCGATAGACTGGGGCTGAATCTGGAGAATCCCGGCATCAAGCCGAGACATCTCCAACAGATTGCTGATCAACTCGGTCAGCTTGTCGGTCTCCTCCTCGATGTCCTGCAAATACTGGACTAACGATTCGGCGTCGATATGATCGTGGTGTTCAATCAGGAGCGAGGTGCTGCCCTTGAGCGTGGCTAAGGGAGTCCTCAACTCATGGGAGACGGTGGTCAGCAGCAGGGACTTCACGCGTTCCGCCTCACGCGCTTTATCCAGGGCGACCGACAGCTCGTCGATGACGGTGGCTAACTGCTCGGTCCGCGACTCGACGACCCGCTCCAACTCGTCCGCGTGCTGGCTGACCTGGTGATACAACTGGGCCTTGTCGATGGCGAGCGATATCTGGTGCGCCACGGTGGTCAAGAGGCCAACCTTGTCCTCGTTCAGCTTATCCGGGGTGGAACTGCCCACATACAGGACACCCAGCAGCTTTCCGGGGACGGTGCGCAGCGGTATGCAGACCAGCGTAGTCGGCAGCCCTTTGACGTACTGCGCCTTGTAGCGCGGATTGTGGGGGAAATCCTCGATGCCAATCTCTTTGCCCGTGCCCGCCGCGATACCGGGGACTCCCTCGCCGAGGGCATAGGAGATAATATGGCGGATGGCGTCTTCGGTCAGCCCGACAAAGCTGACCATATTGAGGCGCTCGATCCGCTCGTCCCACATGTAGATCGCACCCATGTCCCAGGCGACGGTCTTTACCGCCTCCTTCAGGGAGGTGTCGAAGACCTGCTGCAAATCCAGGGTGCTGTTGATGGTGCCCGCCACCAGGTTCAACATGGACATCTCGTCCGCGCGGTGAGCCAGGTCATCCAACGAATTGCGATACGCCTTGCCGAGCTTGTTCAGCGCCACAACCAGCCGCCCGATCTCATCCTGCTCGATGGTCTCAAGCGCGATGTAGAAATTGCCGGTCGAAACCTGTTCCTCGACCGTATCGGTGAGCCGGGTGATGCGCCGGGTCAGCGTGCGAGCCAGGACGACGGCCATGCTGGCCGTTGCCCCGAACGCGATGGCGACGGACAACGCCTGGATGAGGATCAAGGCCCTCATGTTGCTGGTGACGGAAGGCTCTAACCCAGCCTGCCGATAGCCCGTCGTGGTGATCACGATCGTGGCGATGAGGATAGCCAACTGGACGACCAGCATGCCTACCAGCACCCTGGTAAGCACCGACCAACTAGAAGTCAGTCCTCTAACCCAAATACTTGCTTTGTGAGTAAACTCGTCTGACATGCGGATGGCTGCCGTAGGATTATCTCCACCTCACCAGTAGTGTATAACGATAAACTTCGCCACACAAGGCGACCACCCCACCGGCCCAAAACAGAGGACGATCGTCACGACCTGGGGATGTATTCTTACCTCAGCGACACCACAAAAAGCCCCCTACCCCATAGTAACGCCACAGGTCCCGTTTCGTGTTGGTAGGTCCAGCACGCACGCCAGGCATAAACCTCACCCTGACCGCGCGCCGACCGAACGTCGGTGACAGACATCGCTCAACTGCGAGGTTGGGCCAAGGCGGGGTGTATGGAAAGCCCGAACAGCGTTCGCATCGCGTAGGAGGGCGAGATGTTGAACGTTTAGAATTTAATGAGGCAATCAATTTGGCTGGCGGATCGATCGGCGATGCCGACACCGCCGCAGGTTAAAACCATGCGGCTACGCAGTAAAAATCCCGCTAAAGTGGGCATCAAAATCACCCCTTTGTAGAGGCGGATAGCCTTCATGTGCGAGATTGTCCCATTATTTCGTTAATCGCCAACAGCGGACTCAAAGCCCCGGCAGGTGGTCGCTGGCGAGCTTCGGCCAATCAGTGGTTGGATTACATACTTGAGGACTGGACATTATTCCAGAATTGAACTTAACAGTGTGCCATCCCGTCGCCCTTAGCCCAGGCTGTTTGTTGCTGCCGACCGGAGTCTGTTAGAATCACCAGCCATGAAAGACATCCGCAACAAAATCCTGCTGGGCGCGATCCTGGGCCTGGCCGTGCTGGTCGGACTCTTCCTCTACACGGATATCCGAGAGGCGAGGACTTACTTAAGCCACTTCCCGATCCAGATCATCGGAGTGGTGCTCTGCCTCGCCCTCTTCAACTACGCCATCCGATGGGTTAAATGGCATTACTACCTGGGCATTATCGGGGTCAACGAGATCAGCCGCGTCGACAGCGCGGCGATCTTCGTCTCCGGGTTCGTCCTGGCGCTCTCGCCGGGTAAGGTGGCCGAACTGTTGAAGTCGGCGGTGCTGAAGGGGATCACCGGCACCCCGATCACGCGGAGCGCGCCGATCATCGTGGCCGAACGCGCGACCGACGGGCTGGCGATGCTGATCCTGGGCGCGGTGGGATTTGGCGGGATGCTGCTCTCGTCGAGCGAAGCGCAAACCCACCTGATGAGATACCTGCCCGCCTACCTCACGATCCTCGGCCTGCTGAT
Source organism: Chloroflexota bacterium (assembly GCA_037388645.1). GTDB lineage: Bacteria > Chloroflexota > Anaerolineae > Aggregatilineales > UBA3940 > JARRJX01. The sequence goes on along the minus strand of JARRJX010000047.1, from coordinate 2,779 downwards.
CGCGGGGGTCGTGGTCATCCAAATCCGGCCCTTATGCCTGTGGTTCCTCGAACGCCTGAAATCAATCCCGCTGGTCAAACGGATCAGCCAACCGCTGGCCGAGCTTTATCAAAGCAGCTTCGAACTCTTCCGGCCCGGCCCGCTGCTGCTCTCGATCACGCTGGGCGTGATAAGCTGGTCGGGCGAATGCCTGGCCTTCTACCTGATCCTGCGCGGGATGGGCCTCGCGCCAAGCTGGCTGCTGCTGTGGCAGGCGACTTTCGTGTTCGCCTCGGCCAGCATCATCGGGGCGGTCAGTGGGCTGCCGGGCGGGCTGGGGGCGGCGGAAGTCTCTATCGCGGGGATGGTGCAACTGCTCGTGCTGGGGCACGAGGACGCGGGTTTCGCGGGAACGGCGACGATCATCGCGCGGCTCTCGACGCTGTGGTTCGCCGTCGTGCTGGGGCTGGTGACGGCTGTCGTCTTCCGACATCGCCTTTTCCCGGCCCAGGCAGGCCCATCGGCCCGGCAAACCGAGGCAGAGAGCCAACTGCCGGGATAGCATTAAGGGACACAGAAAAAAGTGGGGCTGTCATAACCATCTTTTCACGCTAGAATCCGTATGATATAATGATTTCGGCCAGCTACCACCGTTCGCCAGTCATCGACCAACCACATCAACTCGAACAGGGCAGCAAAACCGAGCGCCATCTACAAAAGAGGAATTACCCGGTATGAGTAATGGGGTCCCGGCTGATACCCAACCCAACGGAGAAGACCAAGCCCAGGGCATCATCATTGGCATTGGCATCGGCGTTGGGGTCGTTACCATCGCGCTGATCGTGATCGCGGTCTTGCTGGCCGTCAGCGCTCCCGGCTCGATACCGACCGTCCAGGTCATCCGGGACCTGGTGGTGATCGTGCTGGCGGTGGAGCTGATCATCGTCGTAGCGGCGCTCGTCGTGCTGGCGGTGCAGGTGGCGCGATTCATCAACCTGCTCAGCAACGAGTTCAAACCGATCATCAACTCAACAACTGATACAATCAATACAGTGCGCGGCACCGCGCAGTTTATCAGCAAGAACCTGACCGAGCCGGTGATGAACGCGAACAGCACGCTGCGGGGCATCGGCAAAGCGGTGCGGGATGTGAACGCGATCCGAAAGGCCGCCAGCGCGGCTGCGTCGGCGATGTCGCCGACCGGCGCGCGAGTGACCACGGACTCACCCATGGGGGAACCACCGCCCAGTGAGGATCGGGGGACAACGCAGCCCAGCGAGAAAGACCGGAACGCTCAGGAATCCAATGAAGGAATGCGGTATTACACCACTAAAGGAGACAACTGATGGCAGACAATAACGGTGACGTAGGTGCTTTTCTGGCCGGTTTCGTGGTCGGCGGGCTGGTGGGAGCGGCGGTCTCGCTGCTGCTCGCGCCCCAGTCTGGCGAGGAAACCCGCACGTTGATCCGGGACAAGGGTATCGAGCTGCGCGACCGCGCGGACGATGAGATCATCCGCTTCCGGGAGACCGCGGAAAAAACGCTGCAAGAAGTCCAGAGCCAGGCCGACGAGATGCAGAAACGCGGGCAGGAGATGATCGAAGAAGCCCGTGCGCGGGTGAGCAGCGCGGTGGAGCAGGGTGTCGAGGCGGCGCGGCAGATCCGCAGCCAGGCTGAGGACAACAGCGCGGAAGATTCGGGCGCGACTGCCTAGCAGCACACCACATTCTGCTTTGTAACAACGCAAAGACGTTTTTTCCGGCCCGGCGCGCCGATGTCGTGCCGGGCTGTTTGCGTGTGGCTAAAATTCCCTGTCGATTCGCCGAAGGGCGTTAGGCAGCAACTCCAAAACATCGCCCGCGATCGTGCTGCGTGAGGTCATTCGCCCACCGGCCAACTGGCCCGCCAGCCCGTGGGTATAAGCCCCGGCTGCGGCTGCCTCAAACGGCTCGACGCCCTGCGCCAGAAGGCCGACGATGGTCCCGGCAAGCACGTCACCTGTGCCCGCGGTCGCTAGTGCGTCCGTGGCAAAAGGTATCACAGCCTGCCGCCCATCGGGCGCGGCCACCACGGTAAAAGCCCCTTTGAGAACCACCACGCAGTTCCACTCCCTGGCTTTCTCTGCCGCCAGGTCGAAGCGGCGGGCATTAACGTCTTCTATTTCCAGGCCGGTCAGGCGGGCCATCTCGCCCGGATGGGGGGTCAGGATGGTGTTCGGCGGGAGCAACTCCCACCAGCGCTCCATCTCAGAGAGCAGATTCAGGCCGTCAGCGTCGACGATCAGCGGCCCGGCAAAGTGGGCAGAGCCAGCAACGCCGGAATCCCGTTCGGGTTGATCTAAAAAGCCGATCGAGCCTTTCTTGAGGTGACTCGACCCTTCCAACAGGCCATGCAGGAACCCGGCGGTTTCTCGATCACGCCCCAAGCCAGGGCCAATCAGGAGCGCGTCGTACTCGCCTGCCTCAGCCTGGAACACCTCGAAGGCGGCGGTATTGATAACGCCCATGTCATGGGGGAGGAGCAACCAGGTCGGCTCCAATATCTGAGCGGCCAGCACAGGGTAAATCGCCTGGGGGACAGCCAGGGTGACCAGCCCGGCCCCCACCCGATAGGCAGCCAGTGCGGATAAAGCCGCCGCGCCGGTGTAGTTGACCGACCCGGCCACGATCATGGCGCGGCCATAGGTGCCTTTGTGGGCGCTCGACTGACGCAACGGCAGAATGTGTTTGACATCCGCCGCAGACAGCAGCTCGACGGTAACGGCTGCCAACTCCTCCAGGCCGGACGGCGTGCCGATATC
>JARRJX010000046.1:0-7989 GCA_037388645.1 Chloroflexota bacterium | reverse complement strand
TACGCACGCGCCGCCCGGCTGATTGATCTCATGGAAGAGCGAGACGTGATCGGCCCGCACGAGGGGGGCAGCAAGCCCCGCGAGGTGTTGGGGCCGGATGGCTCGCCCCTGAACGGCGATCAGGCTGAATGAGGCGGGGAATTCCAGAGAGGTGTCCCTCTCGTTTCTTCGCCTCACCTGTGATGTAATTCGTTTTCTCAAGAATTTTAAGTAACCACTTGAAGTAATTCGTTCAAAATATTTTTTTCTACAGGATCGCAAAAGTTTCTCGTTTTTCCAGAAACTTATCGCGAGCCATTTGAACCGGTCATCCTTGCCTTACACCCGTCATTCTGTTAAGATTGACGCTAAATAATGGGTGGCACCAACACTTCATATACGCTGGGGGGAGTAGCTCCAAATAGACCCCTGGAGCGGTACTCTTGATTAATAGACAAGGCAGTTCTTGCCGGTGGGCCTGGCATTAAAGAGCTGCTATTGCCCGGTAGAGCCGATAGGGTTGCGCTCAAGAACCATCCGGTTTTTACCCAAACAACCAGCATCAAGAGGATAGTTCTGGCTTTTATCACGTGGAACCGAGACTGACCTGAGTAGGTAATCAACAAGCCGCGTTAGGCGAATCCTTGTTCTGGCTGCCTGAGCCTGAGTAGTTGATTGCCCGCTGTCAGGACTCCATACCACCCAACCACCCGCCACAGATTATGGATAATGGGCCAGTCAACACAGAGAGGAGGTCGCAGATCACACAAATCACCCCATGAGCATGAGAGAATGTGTTGGGCGCGGCAGGGGCCTCTCGATCGGAACGCCTGACCACCTGGAGGCAAGATGAAATCCTGCATGGTTCGTTGTCTTGCTTCCCTTGACCATTCTGGTACATGACAGAGCTGTTCAATGCTCCGTATATTGACGAAAACTTGTTTGAGGAGAAGACTATTATGAACAAGCGAAGCTTACTCGTTCTGGCTCTCGTGGTGGTGATGTTGGCGGCGACAGCTTGCGCCCCAGCCCCCACCGAGACGGCCTTCAAGGCTGGCATGGTGACCGACATAGGCGGGATCGACGACGCCTCGTTCAACGCCACCTCCTGGCATGGGATGGAGCTGGCAGCGGACAAGCTGGGGATCGAGGTGCAGTACCTGGAGTCGCAGCAGCAGACCGACTACGCCGCCAACATCACCCAGTTCCTCGACCAGGGCTACAACATCATCGTGACGGTTGGCTTCCTGCTGGGCGATGACACCGAGACCTTCGCCAAGGATAACCCCGATACCGACTTCGCCATCGTGGACTTCGCCTACGAGAACACCTATGACAACCTGCTCGGCCTGACCTTCTCCACCGACCAGGCGGCCTTCATGGCCGGGTACGCGGCGGCGGCGATGACCCAGACCGGCAAGGTCGGCACTTTCGGCGGCATCGAGATTCCGACCGTCACGATCTTCATGGTCGGCTATGAGAACGGCGTGAACTACTACAACGAGCAGCACGGCACCAACGTCGAGGTGCTCGGTATGGACCTCTTCGTCGGCAACTTCGAATCGACCGACGATGGCCGCCGCGCGGGCGAGGACCTGATCTCTGAAGGCGCGGACATCATCATGCCGGTCGCTGGCCCGGTAGGCTTAGGAACAGCGGCAGCGGTTCAGGAGAACCCCGGCACGATGCTGGTCGGCGTCGACACCGACTGGTGCGTGAGCGCCGCCGACTTCTGCCCGGTGGTGCTTACCAGCGTGATGAAGAACATGGACGTGGCTGTGGAGAACGCCGTGACTGCCGCCTACAATGGCGATTTCCAGGGCGGTGTCTACGTGGGCACGCTGGAGAACAATGGCGTGGGGCTGGCCCCCTTCCACGAGTTCGAGAGTGCCCTGCCCGCTGGGCTGACCGACGAGCTGGCGCAGGTGCAGGCAGGATTGATCGACGGTTCCATCTCGACCGGATGGCAATAGCTGATATAGGCTGATGCATAACGGGGGCAGTGCCGAGTCATCTCGGCGCTGCCCTTTTCTGACTTAGTGTCGATCCGTAAATCGTCGAAGCTGTGCCCTTTCGTACCTACCCGAAATGAGCGGGGCGAATTTACGGATAGGTTCTCATTCACTCCGCAGGGCGATAGCCCTGGTGGAGTGCCAGGCAAGCCGGTTCCCGAAGGGACAGAGTCCCACAGAGCTTGACCGACAACTGGTTCTAGGAGTCGACAGAATGCCCCCCATTCTGGAGTTACGTGACATCACCAAGGCGTTTCCAGGCGTGCTGGCGAACGATCATATCAGCCTCACCCTGGAAGAAGGCACGGTGCTTGCCCTGCTGGGCGAGAACGGCGCGGGGAAAAGCACCTTGATGAACATCCTGTACGGCCTGTACACCCCGGACGAAGGCGAGATTTACGTCCGCGGCGAGCGTGTCGATGTCGGCGGGCCGAACGACGCGATAGCCAAAGGGATCGGCATGGTGCATCAGCACTTCATGCTCGTCCCCGTCCTGACCGTGACCGAGAACGTCATGCTGGGCGTGGAATCGCTGAGAGGCATCTTCCTGGATCGGGCTTCTGCCGCCAGGCGCATTCGTGAGATCTCCGAGAGCTATGGCCTGGATGTGGACCCGAATGCGCTGGTCAAGTCGCTCCCGGTGGGCGTCCAGCAGCGTGTCGAGATCATCAAGCTGCTCTACCGCGAGGCGGACATCTTGATCCTCGACGAGCCGACCGCCGTGCTGACCCCCCAGGAGGTTGAAGAACTTTTTAAGATCATTCAATTCCTGCTCGATCAGGGCAAATCCCTGATCTTCATCACCCACAAGCTGAAGGAAGTGATGGCGATTGCCGACCGGATCACCGTGCTGCGCAATGGCCGCGTGGTGGGCACCACCACCCCCGGAGAGACCGACGAAAAACAGTTGGCCGCCATGATGGTCGGTCGTGACGTGCTGCTGGAAGTCGAGAAAGGCCCGTCCCATCCCGGCAAGCCGGTGCTGTCCGTCGAGGGCCTGGACGTCGTGGACGACCGGGGGAACCAGACGGTCGAAGGGGTCTCCTTTGAGGTGCACGCGGGCGAGGTGCTGGGCATCGCTGGCGTCCAGGGGAACGGCCAGACGGAGTTGGTCCAGGCGCTCACCGGCCTGCGCGAGTCTCGCGCTGGGCGAGTCACCATCAACGGAGTCGATGTCACCCACGCTTCCCCCCGCGAGATATTACAGCAGGGCGTGGCCCACGTGCCGGAAGACCGCCAGAAAGACGGCCTGGTGCTGAGCTTCCCCATCTCGGACAACATGATCCTCAACACCTATTATCAAAAGCCATTTGCCCGCAGTCTCAACCTGCAAGAGGACACCATCATGGCCGAGGCCGAGCAGCGGGCGCGCGAGTTCGACGTGCGCACGCCGAGCATTCTGACCCCGGTCGCCAACCTCTCCGGCGGCAACCAGCAGAAGGTGATCGTCGCCCGCGAGTTCTCCCGCCCGATCCACCTGCTGATCGCCTCCCAGCCCACCCGCGGGCTGGACGTTGGCTCGATTGAGTACATCCACCGCCGTATCATCGAGAAGCGGGATGAGGGAACGGCGGTGCTGGTCGTCTCCTCGGAGCTGGACGAAGTGATGGGTCTTGCCGACCGCATCGCCGTGATGTTCGAAGGTCGGATCGTCGATATTGTGCCCGCCGGTCAGGTCACCAAGGAAGAGGTGGGGCTGCTGATGGCCGGGATCAAGAAGGAGGAGTCAAGTGTCCTCAGCGAATGACGGGCTGAAAGTCGGCCTGGTCACCGATCTGGGCCGGATCGACGACGGCACCTTCAACCAGTACGCCTACGAAGGATTGATGCGCGCCGCGGACGACTTTGGCCTGGAAACGGACGTGATCGAAACCGAGGACAGGGCCGCTTTAGAGCGCAACATCCAGCAGATCATCGAGCGCGGCTGCGCGCTGGTGATCACCATTGGCTCGACGATGGGCCCTGCCGTCGAGCGGCTGGCGTCCCGCTACGCTGACGTCCATTTTGTGATCGTGGACTACGAGCCGCTCTCCGACACGCGCAACGTGACCGGCCTCGTCTTCGCCGAAGATCAGGCGGGCTTTTTGGCCGGTGCGCTCGCCGGGCTGATGAGCGAGGCGGGCGTGGTCGGGTTTGTCGGCGGCGAGGACATTGAGCCGGTGCGCAAGTACCAGACCGGCTTTCAGAACGGCCTCGCCCACACCAACCGGGCCGCTAGGCTGGTCTCCAGCTTCACCGAGTCGTTCACCGACCGGAATGCGGGCCAGGCGGCGGCTGAGGACCTGATCGGCCAGGGGGCCGATGTGCTCTTTGCGGCTGCCGGTGGCAGCGGCGGCACCGCCCTCCAGACCGCCGCCCAGAGCGGGGCCTGGGTGATCGGCGTCGACCAGGACGTGTGGCTGACCACCTTCGCCGATGGGCAGGTGCAGGGGGCTGACCGCCTGCTGACCAGCGCCGTCAAACAGGTCGACCAGGCCGTTTACCACGCCATCGAGCAGGCTCGCGATGGCAAGTTGAAGTCCGGCCTGCTCACCTTCGATCTGTCGAACGGCGGCGTCGGGCTGGCCCCCTACCACGCCACCGATGCCGTCATCGCCTCCGAGGTGAAGGGCAAGATCAGGGAGGTGGCCGACGGGCTGCGCCTGGGCGACATCCGTACCGGGGTTGGCGCGGCAAAAGGCTTCAGCCAGCGCTTCGTGGCCTGGGCCACCGACTGGAACCTCCGGGCCGCCCTGATCCCCTCCCTGGCGATCTTTACCGCGCTGGTCATCGGCGCGCTCTTCATCGCTGGGTTTGACCCGGAGGTCTGGGCGGCGTTTGGTCAGGGGTTTGGACACGGGTTGGCCGCTGCTCTGCGCGCCATCGCTGACGCCTACAGTGGGTTTTTCCAGGGCGCGTTTGGCAACCCGAGCCGGATCGTTCAGGGGACTAGTGAATACCTCCGGACCGGCGATGACACGCTGCTGCTCAAGGGCATCCGCCCCTTCACCGAGAGCATTCGCATCTCCACCCCCTACATTTTTGCCGGGCTGGCGGTGGCTTTGGGCTTCCGCGCGGGCCTCTTCAACATCGGCGCGGAAGGGCAGTATTTCATCGCCGGGCTGGCCACCGTCTTCGTCGGCTACAGCATCACCGGCTTTTTGCCCTGGTTCATCCACCTGCCGCTCGCCATCCTGGCGGGCATGGTCGGCGGCGGGCTGTGGGCAGCGATTGCCGGTTACTTGAAGGCCAAGACAGGCGCGCACGAGGTGATCAACACCATCATGCTCAACTACATCGCCTTCAAGCTGGCCGATTTTATGCTGCAAGTCGGCGGCCCGATGGCCCGCCCCAATGACTCGCGCCCGGTCAGCCCGGACATCTGGCCGACGGCTTACCTCCCCCAGTTCTTCCCGAACGACCCTTCCATCCGGGTCAACGTGGGGTTTTTTCTCGCCCTGGCTACGGTCGCCTTTGTTTACTGGCTGCTGTTCAAGACGACCATCGGCTTCGAGCTGCGCGCCGTTGGGGCCAACCCCAGTGCGGCGCGCACCGCCGGGATCAACGTCGAGCGGGCGCTGGTGCTGGCGATGGCCTTCAGCGGGGCGCTGGCTGGTATGGCCGGGGCGCACGACATCCTGGGCGTGATCCACTTCATGCCCAACTCCTTTGCCACAGGTTACGGCTTCGACGCGATCGCCCTGGCGCTGCTGGGCAAGAGCCACCCGGTCGGCGTGCTGATAGCCTCGCTGATGTTTGGCTTCCTGCGGGCCGGGGCGCAGGGCATGCAGGGCTACGCCCACGTGCCCATCGACATCATCAGCATCCTGCAAGGGCTGCTCATCATCTTCATCGCCGCGCCGGAAGTGATCCGCCTGATCTACCACCTGCGCGAGACACGTGAGACGGCGGAAACGGTCTTCACCAGTGGTTGGGGCAGCGTCTAGAGGAGGAGCAAAGTGAGCGTAACGACGATGGAACGCCCGGTAGAGCTGAGCAGCCCTGAGCGCAGGCGTGCACGGGTCTATGGCTTTGTCTTCCTGGGCATGGCGCTGCTGATAGTCCTGCTGTTTGCGCTGGGGTCGCACCCTGGGCAGACCACCACCTTTGTCCTGAACCCCGGTGCCGAGTCGCAGGTGATCCGCGTGCCCGATCTGTCCTTCCCGACCCTGCCCGTCCTCTGGGCGTTCGCCCTGATCGGCGCTTTCCTGGGCGGCTGGCAGTTGGCGCGCGGCTTCCGTCAGGTTAACCTGGTCTTGGCCGTCGTGGCCGGGCTGTTTGTGCTGGCCTTCCTGGGCTGGGCGGCACGGGGCAACTCGCTGAACCTGACCGGTCTGCTGAGCAGCGCCCTGCTGCGCGCCACCCCCATCGCCCTGGCCGGGCTGTCCGGCGTGCTCTGCGAGCGCGCGGCGGTGATCAACATCGCCATCGAGGGCATGCTGCTCGCCGGGGCGTTCTCGGCGGCGTTGTTTGGCAGCCTGTCCCTCAACGTCTGGGGGTGGTCCGAGTGGGCCAGCGTGGCTTTTGGGCTGGCGGCGGGCATCCTCTCCGGCGCGCTGCTGGGGCTGCTGCTGGCGGTCATGGCCGTGCGCTTCAAGGTCGACCAGATCATTGCCGGGACGGCGATCAACATCCTGGCGACCGGCATCACCAGCTTTCTCTCGGCGCGTATCCTGGCCCAGTTCCTTGAGTTGAACAACACCGCCATCCTCGATTCCGCTCCCATCCCCCTCCTGTCCAAGATTCCGGTCATAGGCCCGGTGTTCTTCGAGCAGAACCTGCTGGTCTATGCCCTCTACGCGCTGGTGCTGGTGATCCACGTGATGCTGCTTTACACGCGCTGGGGGCTGCGCACGCGGGCGGTCGGCGAGCATCCCAAAGCGGCGGACACCCTGGGCATCAACGTCTTCCTGACCCGCTACGTCAACGTCACCCTGGGTGGCATGGTCGCCGGGCTGGGTGGGGCGTTCCTGATCCTCGGCTCGGTAGGGCGCTTTGACGAGCTGATGACCGCCGGGCGAGGCTTCATCGGGCTGGCGGCGATGATCTTCGGCAAGTGGATGCCCTTTGGCACCTGGGGTGCAGCCCTGATCTTTGGCTTTGCCGATTCGCTGCAAACCAAGCTGGCGATCCTTGAGGTGCCCATCCCCTCCCAGTTTTTGCAGATGGCCCCCTATCTGGTCACCATGATCGTGCTGGCCGGGGTGGTGGGCCGGGCCGAGCCGCCCGCCGCCGATGGGCAGCCCTACGAGAAGCAGTGATCGCTGTCAGCGTATAAGATCGCAAAAAGAGGCGCGGTTGATGCGCCTCTTTTTTTGTAGTTACCGAAATCTGAATTGACGGCCCTCATCAGCCTGAAATAGCCTTTCATTTTGAAAGCATTAAAATAGTCATGGTGAATTCAAATGAGTAGACAACCCAGTTACGACTACGAAGCCGATTTCGTACAGTCCCTTGATGAGTTGGCTCATTCCAATAACTGGCATATCCGTGCTGAGGCTGCTATCCAGCTTGGACGTCTGGGTGATCCACGCGCCGTTGAGCCGCTGCTAACTGCCATCCATGATCCCCATGCTGAGGTTCGTTCATCTGCATGTATTGCCCTCGGGCACATCGGGGATACTCGTGTCGTTGATACACTTATTGAGATTCTCAATATTGCGAATGAGTCTCCGACAGCTTATTGGACCAATGGTGCCGCTACGGCGTTGGGCAGGCTTAAAGAGACTAGGGCTGTCGAGCCTCTAAGTGCCTGACTCAAACATCCCGAAGTATCGATGCGCCTCACTGCTGCTTACTCATTAGGAGAGCTTGGAGATGATCGAGCGGTCAGTCCATTGGTTGACTCCCTGGAAGATGACAACAGCCATGTGCGCTCAGCAGCAGCCCATGCCCTTGGTGAATTGGGGAACCGAGCCGCTGTGGACTCACTAATCCAGAGGGTGCGAGATTCCGACAGCATAGTACGACGTGTGGCAGTGGAAGCACTTGGCAAAATCCGCGATCCAAAAGCTGTGCC
>JARRJX010000045.1:0-7995 GCA_037388645.1 Chloroflexota bacterium | reverse complement strand
GCCAGCGACACGGGCCGCATAGGGGGTGCTTTTCCGCGAACCCTTAAAGCCTGCCGTACCAGCGCTCGCCCAGGTAATCGTGTTCCCCTGCTGGTCGGTCATCGTAATGATCGTATTGTTGAACGTCGCATGAATGTGGGCCTGTCCATAGGGTACATTCTTGCGCACCTTCCGCCCGCCACGTTGCCTTCTACGCCCCATTCTTCCTCCAGCTCACCAAACAGCCTATCCGGTGGTGATACTCGTCATGTGTTAAATACTACTTCTTCTTCGCGCCACGTCGGCGGCCACGCCCTGGCACCGTCTTGCGGGTACCCCGGCGAGTCCGTGCGTTGGTCCTTGTGCGCTGACCGCGAACCGGCAGGTTACGGCGATGCCGCAAGCCGCGATAGGTCCCGATTTCCTGAAGGCGCTTGATGTTTAGCTGCACCTGGCGGCGCAAATCACCTTCAATGCGGTAATTGTTGCTGATGTTGTCGCGCAGTGCCGCAATCTCCGCCTCGGTCAAATCCTTGACACGGGTATCGGGATTGATCCCCGTGGCTCCCAGGATCTGATTGCTGGAAGATCGCCCTATGCCGTAGATATAGGTCAACCCAATCTCTACGCGCTTATTTCGCGGTAAGTCTACACCTTCGATACGTGCCATCACTCTTCTCCAACTGTTCGGATGGTCGGGAAAGCTGCAACCTAACCCTGCCGCTGCTTATGATTCGGATTCACACAGATGACGCGCACAACACCACGCCGCCTGATGATCTTGCATTTCGGGCACATTCTCTTGACAGATGATCGAACCTTCATGGACGCAAAACCTATTATTCTTTCCTCGATGATCAAGTAGACAATCGATTAGTATATCATATCAGTCAAGTTTTGTCAGCACTTCAGGCCCATTATCGGTAATGGCGATGGTGTGCTCAAAGTGCGCACACAGCGACCCATCCGCCGCGACGACGGTCCATTGGTCACCCAGAACCTTCGTCTTAGGGCTGCCGACAAAGACCATCGGCTCAAGGGCAAACGTCATACCTGCTCGCAGCCTGATGCCACGCCCCGCCCTACCCCAATTGGGGATGTGCGGGTCTTCCCACATTGAGCGGCCAACCCCATGCCCGCCATATTCGCGGACCACACTGTAGCCCGCCTGCTCCACATGGCGCTGAATGGCATAGGAGACATCGCCCAGGCGATGGCCGACCGTGCATTCTTCAATCCCCCGATTGAGCGACTCTTCGGTCACTTCCAACAGGTGCCGGGCTTCTTCCCCGATCTCACCCACCCCAATCGAAAAAGCCGAGTCGCTTACGAAGTCTTTGTAGATCGTGCCGCAGTCAATACTGACGATGTCACCGTACTCCAGGCGGCGCTCCCCCGGTATCCCGTGCACCAACTGCTCGTTGATCGACACAGTGATCGTCTTCGGGAAGGGGTGGTCACTGCCCGCCGGGTGCCCCAGGAACGCCGGTTTGCCACCTCGACCCGTGATGACACCGTGGGCGATTCGATCCAGCTCGTCGGTGGTAACGCCTTCTTTGATAGCATCCCGCACCGCGCAGAGCGCCTCCACGTTAATGGCGGCGGACTCACGCATCGCCTGTATTTCCTGCTGGCTCTTGATGATGATAGCCATCGTCGTCGGTCGCTAACCGCTGGTCCTCTGCAAAGCCTTGATGTCATCGACCAGGTCGGGTGTGATCTCATCGATTGGCCGGTTGGCATCGATCTCGTGTAACTTCCCGGCGGCGCGATAAAAATCGATTAAAGGCGCCGTCTTTTCCAGGTACAACTGATACCTTTCGCGCACAACCGCCGGTTTGTCATCCTCGCGCTGGATCAACGACGTGCCGGTCTCGTCGTCTATACCCTCGACTTTGGGCGGATCGAACTCGACATGGTAAACCCGACCTGTATCGGGATTCACGCGACGCCCACTGATCCGCCTCACCGCCTCATCTTCCGAAATGCTGAACAAGAACACACCACCAACAGCAGCAGAGAACTCTTCTGCAAGCATCTTATCAAGCGTTTCCGCCTGCGCCAGCGTGCGCGGGACGCCGTCCAGAATAGCGCCTCTGTCGCACGAATCTGGCTCCATGAGGCGTTCTCTCAAAATCGCCATGGTCGTGTCGTCGTCAACCAGACCACCCTCGGCCATGATGGCCTGGACTCTGCGGGCCAGCGGTGTATCCAGGTCTTTCATCGCCCGGAGCAGGTCGCCGGTAGATACGTGCGGGATCGCAGTTTCTTTGACTATTCGCTTGGCCTGCGATCCTTTCCCTGCACCGGGTGGCCCTAACAGCACTACGTACGTCGCCAACGGAAGCCCTTTCTTGATAGATAGACCAGATGGTTGTTAGCGAATAAAGCCTTCACGGTTGCGCATCACCAACTGCGCTTCGAGCTGGCGCAGCGTATCGATCACAACGCCGACGATAATGATCAGCCCGCCGCCGCTGATGATGTACAGCGCATTCCGAATCTCCAATCCACTGCCCGGATTGATCAGGTTCATCGTAATCTGGATCACGCCAGGCAAGACAGCGATGCCGCCCAGGAACAGCGCCCCGACGAGGGTGATCCGCTGGACGACCTTGTTGATATAGTCCTCGGTGCGCGGCCCAGGCCGAATCCCAGGGATGAACCCCCCATTACGCTGGAGGTTTTCAGCCAGATTCTGGTTGCGGATCATGATGTCGGTGTACACATAGGTAAAACCGACGACCAGGGCGAAATAGAACAGCCAGTAGAGAATCTGGCTGCCGATCTGCACCCCACCCTGGCTGCCAAAGACCGTGCTGATGCTGGCCGCCATATTCGCCAGAAAGGGAGACGTGCTCTGAGAGAAAAAGCTGGCAATGATCGCCGGAAACGACAGGAACGCCTGAGCAAAGATCAGCGGGATCATGCCCGCCGTGTTCACGCGCAAGGGCAGATAGGTGCTTCCCCCACCATACATCTTAGTACCACGCACCCGCTTGCCGTATTTCACCGGGATGCGGCGCTGCCCTTCCTGGACGACGACGATGACCACAATGGTCAATATCGTCAGCAGCAGGAACATGACGACGTTGCGCACCACACCAAGCGGCTCGGCGTTAAACAGACGGGTGAGGTTGAACGGAATCCGGGCCACAATCCCGGCGAAGATGACAAGCGAGAGGCCGTTGCCGATCCCATCCTCTGTGATCAGCTCACCAAGCCAGATCGCAAACATCGTTCCCGCCGTCATGACGGCCAGGACGGCAAACGTAACCATCAGGTCACCCCCAGGGCCAAAACCAAACCCTGGAATGATGGTCGAACCGGTATTGGGGTCGCGGAAGATGTTGATCTGCGCGACCGCCTGGAACAAGGCGACCGGGATAGCCAGATAGTAGGTCCAGCGATTGAGCTTATCCCGCCCGGCCTGACCTTCTTTGGCTAACTCTTCCAGCGCAGGCACGATTGGGGTGAGTATCTGAATGATGATACTCGCCGTGATGTACGGATACACGCCCATTGCCAGGACGGAGAACCTGGACACCGCGCCACCTGAGAGCAGGTCGAGCACATTGGCAAGCCCACCGACCGCGCTGTTTGGGCTGAGCACCTGTCGCAACACCTGCCGATCTACACCCGGCACCGGGACGTTAGCTGCCAGGCGATAGATGACCAGCAGCAGGAGGGTGATCAGCATCCTGCGCCGTAGATCGGGTAGTGAGTATGCCTCACGGATTCCCGTGAAAAATGACATGGTTATTCTCCCTATCAGTCACCTGCAACCTATCCGACGATTCGCCCTTTCACGTACCGACGAATCACAGACGGGCACTTATTCGGCGCGTTTGGCTCGCAGGGCTTCGATCTCCGCCTTGGGCAGCTTCTTGACGGTCGCTCTTGCTCCGGTGAACTCCAACTCCAACTGCTCAACGCTGCCGCCAGCCGCCTCAATCTTCTCTTTCGCGCTCTTACTGAAGCGGTGCGCGCTGACCTTGAGCGATTTCGCGAGATCACCCCGTCCCAGGATCACAACCGGCTGGTCGGCCTCGCGGATCAACCCGGCTTCCTTCAGCTTTTCAGGTGTGACGGTGGAACCCTTCCGGAAACGATCCAGCGCGTCGACGTTGACTTCCTGGTATTCGATCCGAAAGATGTTCGTGAAGCCACGTTTGTAAGGCAGACGGCGCACCAAAGGAAGCTGCCCACCTTCAAAGTACGGGCCTTTCCCCCCACCGGAGCGAGCACCCTGGCCTTTGGTACCACGGCCAGCCGTTTTACCCTGCCCGGCAGCGATACCACGCCCTACACGCTTGCGCTTCTTAGTCGCGCCTGGGTCAGGACGCAGATCATGTAGTTTCATCTTCCGTCACTCCACTTCTTCCACATCTACCAGATGGGCCACTTTCAACAACATGCCGCGTACCGAGGGCGTATCCGCCTGCTCGACCACCTGGTGCATCTTACGAAGCCCCAGCGACCGCACGGTATCTTTGTGCCGCTGGGAATACCCAATCGGGCTTTTCACCAGCTTGATGCGCAGCATCTTCTCTTTCGCCTTCTTCTTTGCCATGGGCTACTCGTCTCCACCACTGCCCTTACGCATCCAGAATGGCATGATCTCGGAGGGAGTTTTCCCCCTCATCTCCGCCAGGTGCTGTAAGTCTTTCAACTGTCTCAGCCCCTCAATGGTCGCACGGGCCACGTTCAGCATGTTGGCGCTGCCTTTGGATTTGGTCAGAATGTCTCTGATCCCGGCAGCCTCGACCACGGCGCGCACCGCGCCACCGGCGATCACGCCGGTGCCGGGCGAAGCCGGGCGGAGCATCACCTGCGCCCCACCAAACTTGGCTTCGATGGGGTGGGGTATGGTCGTCCCCATCAGGGAGACCTTTTCCATGTTCTGGCGCGCCCGCTCGCTCCCCTTCCGAATGGCATCCGGCACAGAGCGTGCCTTCCCGATGCCCACACCTACCGACCCGCGATTGTCGCCAACGACGACGACCGTGCGGAAGGCAAACCGGCGGCCGCCCTTCACAACCTTCGCCACGCGATTGATGTCCAGGACCCGTTCGTCCAGCTCGTCGCGGTCATCGATTCGGGGTTCATTTCTGCGTCCCATATCGCTTCAACTCCAGATACCTGTAGTCGTCTGTACACCCGTCTTGAGCAGACAGGCCCAGAAAACCGTGAATTAATACCGGCCTAAAAGTCCAAACCGGCTTCGCGTGCAGCGTCCGCCAGGGCCTTTACGCGCCCATGATACTTGTAACCACCGGCATCAAAGACCACTCGCCTGACACCGGCGTCAATGGCGCGTTCGGCAACCAGGCTGCCGACCAGATGTGCCTGCTCGGTCTTCGACTTCCCGGAAGACTGTCCCCGTAATTCCACATCTACCGTGGACGCCGCCACCAACGTGCTGCCGGTGGTATCATCAATCACCTGCGCATAGATGTGCTTGTGGCTCCGGAACACGTTCAGACGTGGGCGCTCAGGCACGCCAGAGACGTGCTTTCTGACGCGGCGGTGGCGTCGCTGCCGTGCTTGCTGACTCTTGATACTCATTTCTTACCCTGATACCCTTATTCGATCATCAAATAAAGATGCTGCCGCACCCGATTAACTGCCGATCTTGGCCTTGCCTGCCTTCTGGCGTACGTATTCGTCCGCATAGCGAATCCCCTTGCCCTTGTAAGGCTCAGGGGGACGCAGCTTGCGAATATCCGCCGCGACCTGGCCGATCATCTCCTTGTCAATCGCGTTGATGATGATCAACTGGCCGCGATCCTCGACCTGAAAGCTGAGACCGGGTGGTGGGACAACCAGAATGTCGTGGGAGTAGCCCAGGCTCAGGCGCATATCACTCCCCTCCAGCACAGCACGGTACCCGGTGCCGACGATCACCAATCGGATCTCGTAACCCTCACTGACCCCAACCACCATGTTGTTGAGCAGCGCGCGCGTCAAGCCATGCAAGGCCCGGTGACGCCGCTGGTCGGTGGGGCGCTCGATGACGATCTGCCCATCCTCCAGCGAGATTTGCATCTCCGGGTCGAACTGGCGGGTCAATTCACCACGCGGCCCTTTTACCACCACCTCGTCTCCCTCGACCGTGACGGTCACGCCATCGGGAAGCTTGATGGGCTTTTTACCAATCCGAGACATATCTCACTCCGTTCCAAGCTCACTTCGCGGGCTGCTCGTGTTCCGGTAGCGCACAGCGGCGTCTACCAGACGTGACACAGGATTTCCCCGCCGACCCGGTCACGCCGGGCCTGCTGGTCAGTCATCAACCCTTGAGGGGTGGTGACGATGGCGATCCCCATACCGCTGAGCACCCAGGGCATATTCTGGTAACCGGCATACACCCGCCTGCCCGGCTTGCTGATTCGCTTCAGCCCGGTGATCACCGATGTCCGGTCGCGCCGCGAACCGACGTATTTCAATTCAATATGAATCCACTTGAAAGGCTGTTCGTCGCCGATCTTGTACTCCAGGATATAGCCCTCGTCCTTTAAGATACGCGCAACGCCTTCCTTCATCTTGGAATACGGAATGGCGACCTCACTATGGTGAGCCATAATCGCATTCCGGATGCGCGTCAACATATCAGAGATAGGATCATTTACATACATACCAACCTCCGATTGGCCTACCAGCTCGACTTGACCACGCCGGGGATGTCGCCCCGCAAGGCCAGCTCACGGAAGCAAATCCGGCATAACTGGAACTTCCGAATGTATCCACGCGGGCGTCCACAGCGCTTGCAGCGGTTGCGCACGCGAACCTGATACTTTCGTCGTTGTTCACGATAAGGCATACATGTCTTTGCCATACGATCCCCCAAAATTGATAAACGACTAATACCCGACCAGAGTGGCCTGCCGGGCCTCGCCAAACGGCATGCCCAGGAGACGAAGCAGCTCGCGCCCTTCCTCATCCGATTGGGCCGTCGTCACGATTGTGATCTCCATTCCCCGGACCTTCTCGATCTTGTCGTACTCGATCTCAGGGAAGATCAACTGCTCTCGAAGCCCCAATGTGTAGTTGCCCCGCCCATCAAACCCTGTCGGGGACACGCCACGGAAGTCACGAGTACGGGGCAGGGCCACATTCATCAGGCGGTCGAGGAAAGCCCACATGTACTCTCCGCGCAAAGTCACTTTCACGCCGATTGGGCGGCCTTCACGCAGCTTGAACGCGGCGATGCTCTTGCGCGCTTTGGTGATGACCGGCTGCTGCCCGGTAATCGTGCGGACATCTTCAACTGTCGCGTCCAGCGCCCGCGCATTCTCCATCGCTTCGCCCACGCCGACATTGACGACGGCTTTTACGACTCGCGGCACTTCCATGACGTTCCCGTATTCGAACCGCTTCATCAACGCCGCACGCACGTTTTCCTGATAATGCTGTTTTAGCTTGTGCATCAGTCGATGTCCTCGCCACACTTCTTACATACCCGGATGGCCTCGCCATTCTCACGGCGAAGCCCAACGCGGGTGCGCTCGCCGCAGTTGGGGCAGATCAACATGACGTTGGACACGTCTATCGGTGCCTCAAACTGAATGATCCCTGCCTGCACCTGCCCTCGTCCTGCCTGGACGGCGCTCTGGTGCTTCTTACGGATATTCACCGACTCGATAACCACCCGGCGGTCTTTGGGGATCGCCCGCAGCACCCTGCCGCGCGCGCCCCGGTCGTGGCCGCTGATTACTTCAACTACATCATCATTGCGAATGCGTATCGTTTGTCTAGTCATCCGCCTTCGCCTCCAATCTCAAAGCACTTCGGGTGCAAGAGAGATAATTTTCATATACCCAGCTTCACGAAGCTCGCGTGCAACCGGGCCAAATATACGAGTGCCCTTGGGGCTGTTCGTCTGGCCGTCCAGTATCACCGCAGCATTTTCGTCGAACCGAATATACGATCCATCCTCTCGCCGGTATTCTTTGGCCGTCCGAACAATCACGGCACGCACGATCTCGCCCTTCTTGACACCGCTGTTCGGCTGGG
>JARRJX010000044.1:0-9599 GCA_037388645.1 Chloroflexota bacterium | reverse complement strand
CGATCCGCTGCGCATCCTTCTCCGGGTTCAGCTTTCCCTCGTCTGGAAGCAGCAGCTCCACCACCGCTCCCACAATGGGGCTGAAGATGATTATCGACAGAAAAGGAAAATTCATAACTTATTCCTTCATTTCAAGGCGTGATGTTTGGCTCTACCGCTGCATGACAGCGGCATCGGGATTTGAGATGGTCATGTGGTCACTCTCTACACGCATCAGGCGGGCGATTTTACCATCCCTCCCAGCGCGCCCAGCTTGTGAGGCGGCTGGCCGACCTGCCGGGCAAAATCGTCGAAAGCCCGGTTGGTGATGATGTCGTCCGATAATAACAAACCGCCGGGCCTGATGGCGGGCCAGGCCTGCTCGAACTCCCACGTCATGTGCTCGTAGCTGTGGTCGCTGTCATGAGGGGGGGTGGCACGAGCAGATTACTCATTTGCATGCTGCCAGATCGCCATCAGGTGAGCAGGAGCGTGACCGTCTGGTTGATCACACCCACCAGCCAGGCCGGGAAAACGCCGATCAACAACATCAACACGAGCAAGGGAGCAAGCGCAACCACCTCGCGCAAGTTGATCTCCAACGACCGCCCGTGGGCCAGCGCGACCGCGTCCCGGTTGAGCGGCCCGTGCAGCACGTGGGCGATTGCCTTGAGGATGTATGCCCCGGTGAACAGCAGGCCGAGCAAACTGATGAACACCATCAGCTCGAAGACTGGCGAGACCGGCCACACCCCCCGGACGACCATGAACTCGCTGACAAAGCCGTTCAGCCCCGGCAGCCCCAGGGAGGCCATCGAGGTGAAGATCATGATCCCCCCATAGACGGGAGCAACCAGCCACAGGCCGCCCATCTGGGTCAGGTCACGCGTGTGGAGCCGGTCGTACATCATGCCCACCAGGGCGAACATCGCCGCCGCGCTGATGCCGTGGTTGAACATCTGAAGCACGGCCCCGTTGGTGGCGATGATGGCGTTGAGCTGGTTGATGCCCTCCGGGTCGTGCTGGCCGCCAACGCCTACCCACCCGGCAACGGCGATGGCAAGCACCACCCATCCCATGTGGTTGACCGAGCTGTAGGCGACCAGCCGCTTGAAATCGGTCTGGGCAAACGAGGAGAACGCCCCCAGCACAATCGCCAGCATAGCCAAGACGGCCAACACTGGCGCGAAGTTATGCGCCTGCACCGGAAACAAGGGCAGCACGAGGCGCAGGAAGCCATACGCGCCCAGCTTGAGCAGCACCCCCGCCAGGATCATCGAGCCGGCAGTGGGAGCCTCGGTGTGGGCATCGGGCAGCCAGGTGTGGAAGGGCCAGACCGGCACTTTGATGGCAAAAGCCAGCACAAACAGCCAGAAGGCGACGTTCTTGACGACGCCCACCGCCACGCCGACCAGCCTGGATTCCGGGGCGAGGGCAGGCCAGCGCACCATGATTTCGGTCAGGTCGAAGGTGCCCATCGTCAGGCCGATCAACTGGATGCTCAGCAGCAGCCCCAGCGACCCGGCCATCGTGTAGATGATGAACTTGAAGCTGGCGTACTGGCGGTTGGCGCTGCCCCACATGTTGATCAGGAAGTACATCGGCACCAGTCCGAACTCCCAGAACACGAAGAAGAGCAGCAGGTCGAGCGACACGAAGACGCCCAGCATCCCCATCTCCAGGGTGAGGAACAGGGCCATGTACAGGTTGACCCGATCCTCGATGCTCCACGAGATCAGGATCGCCAGGGGGGTGAGCAGCGTCGTCAACAAGACCATCGTCATGCTGATGCCGTCCACGCCCAGGTGATAGTAGCTGTTCAGGATGGGGAACCACAGCGTTTGCTGCTCAAAGCAGGCCTGCTGCACCAGGTCGTTGCAGGGGGCAGCGTTGAACCACATCCACCCCAGCAGAGCCAGAGCCAGCGGGATCAGACTCACCACCAGCGCGAACCAGCGCGCGGCGTTTTTGCGCTCGCCGGGGAACAGCAGCAACAGCACCCCTCCGGCGAGAGGGATGAAGGTAATCAGGGTCAGGAGGTTTTGGTGGATGAAGTCCATAAAACCATCGTCCTCTCAGGCTAGTGTAAAAACAGCGCCCAGATGAACACCGCGGCCAGCATCAACACCCCGGCGGCAACGACCGCCAGGTATTGTTGGATGCGGCCCGACTGCACGTATTTGAAGGAGTCGCTGGCTTCGCCGATCCCCTCGGCCATACTGTCCACCCCGCGGTTGACGACACCGGTGTCGAAGTCCTTGTTACGGAATGCCCACCATTCGGTGGAGCGGGCGATGAAGTGGAGCAGGCCGTCGATCATGCCGCGGTCGATCACCTCGTATATCTGCCGGGCAAGCCACTGGGACGGGCGGATGAACGCCACTTCATACAGCTCGTCGAAGTAGTATTTGTTCTCGAACAGGGTGTAGAGTGGGCCAAGCACTTTCTTCAGAGGGTCGGCCTCACCGACTTCGAGCGGTCGCCGAACGTACACCAGCCAGCCGACGAGCAGGCCGCCCACCGCAACGACGACCGAGAGCAGGACGGGTGTCCAGTTGAACAGCGCCACCTCTGGACTTTCGAGGAGGGTTTGGCTTACAAAATGGTGGAAGGGGTTGCCGCCGAACAGACGTCCGAGCAGCGGGAAATCCTCGTGAACGCCCACGTAACCTGCCACAACCCCGAAAACGGCCAGCACGATCAACGGCAAGTTCATCCGCCAATCCCTCTGCGTTGCTTCTTCGGCAGCGTGTGTGCGCGGCTTCCCGGCAAAGGTCAGGCCGATCTGGCGCATCGTATAAAAGCCGGTCAGGAAGGCCGCCGCCGCCAGCACAAAAAACACCACCGGGGCGTGCAGCCAGGCGTCGGCCAGAATCTCGTCCTTGCTCCAGAAACCAGCGGTGATGAGCGGGAAGCCGCTCAGAGCCATTCCGCCGACCAGGAACGTCCAGGCTGTGACGGGTATCCGGCTCCACAGCCCTCCCATGTTAAACATATCCTGCGCGTCGAAGTCGATCGGGAAGTGATGCCCTTCGTGATGGGCGTGCTGCTCACCGTGCTCGACTGCGTGGATGACCGATCCGCTGCCCATAAAGAGCAGCGCCTTGAAAATGGCGTGGGTCATCAGATGGAAGGCGGCGGCAATGTAAGCGCCGATGCCCACCGCCGCGACCATGTAGCCAAGCTGGCTGATCGTCGAATAAGCCAGCACCTTCTTCACGTCGCGCTGGGCTATGGAGATGGTGGCGGCGAACAGCGCCGTAAAGGCCCCTACCCCGGCGATCACCTTCATCGCAGGCGGGTAGCCATGCCCGTGCCAGCCGACCGTGATCAGCGGGAACATGCGGATCAGCAGATACACACCGGCGGAAACCATAGTTGCCGCGTGGATCATCGCGCTAACCGGGGTTGGCCCTTCCATCGCATCGGGCAGCCAGGTGTGGAGCGGGAACTGGGCGCTCTTGCCTACCGTGCCGATGAACAGCAGGATGCTGATCGACCCGGCGATTGACAACCCGGCCAGCAACGGCACGCTCTGGCCGAGCGTGGGAAAAGCGGGGGCCTCAAGCGCGAGGAGCATCTCTCCGCTGTAGAGAGTCTCGCGGAAATTGAGTGTCCCGGTGACACTGTAGAGCCAGGCGATGCCCAACAGCATGAACACGTCGCCCACGCGGGTGGTCATGAACGCTTTGATCCCGGCTTTCAGGGGGGTGGTCCGGTTGGGCTGGTTGGGATAGACCCGGTTGTGCCAGAAACCGATCAAGAGGTAGCTGCACAACCCCATGATCTCCCAGCCAACGAACAACAGCAGCAGGCTATCGGCGATGCTCAGGATCAGCATCGCCCCGGCAAACAGGGAAATGAAGGCCATGAAGCGGGCCTTCCACTTGGTCGCGTCAAACTGGGTCAGCGTACGCCCGGCGTCATCAACCACGACCTCATGGTGCTCGTCCGACTCGTGATCCTCGCCGTGCGCCTCACCCTTGACCTCCGTCCAGTAGTGGCCGGAGGCCATGTAGCCGGTGCTGTAGATGAAGATCATCGTGGCGGTCAGCGGCACGAAGAACAGCATCACCGCGCCCAACGGGTCGACCAGCGCTCCCATCGTCAGGCTGGTCTCGACCGACTCGCCGAGCGGCAGCCAGACGATCTGGGTTATGATCGGATTCTCACCCAGGTGAAAGGTCCCCAGCGCACCAATCAAGACGATGATCGAGATCACCCAGGTCAGCAGAATCGAGGCCACCGACACCAGGTCGCTGATACGTTTGTTCCCCCGTGTAAAAAGCAGAATAACAAAAAAGGCCAGCAGAGGTGGCAGCGGGATCAACCATACGAGCGTTTCGAGTGTCATAGAATCCTCAACTCACCACTTGAGTATGTTGACGTCTTCCGCGATAACCGTCTCGCGGTTGCGGTAGATAGAGATGATCAGAGCCAGTCCGACGGCGGCTTCCGCAGCCGCCACGGCGAAGACGAAAATGGCGAAGACCTGGCCGTTTAACGACTCTGGCGAGATATAGCGCCAGAAGGCGACCAGGTTGATGTTCACCGCGTTGAGCATCAGCTCGATTCCCATCAGGATGGCGACGGCATTGCGCCGGGCAAGCACGCCGTAAATCCCCATACAGAACAGCCCGGCGGACACCAGCAGATACAGATGCAAAGGGATCATGTCAGCCCTCTCAATCAATCACGCGCGACCACGATGGCACCGATCATCGCAGCCAGCAGCAGCACCGAGGCGACCTCAAAGGGGAGCAGAAAGCCCTGGTGGCTGGCGAATGATTGGCCCATTCGCTCAATCGTATCGGGGGGCACAGCCTGGGTGGGATACACCCCCGCAAACTGGCTGATCACCACAAAGCCAAGTATTGCAGCGGCCAGCACGGCGATCAAGGCGGCGACCGGCCACTGCCGATTCACGTTCTCGGTGATGCCCATCAGGCGGCGGGTGACCATGATCGTGATCGTCACCAGGACGGCGATCGCCCCCAGATAGACCAGGACCTGCACCGCCGCCAGAAAAGGGGCTTCGAACAACGCATACAGCCCGGCAACGCCAAACAGGGTAAGCGCAAGGTAGAGCGCCGCGTGGATCAGGTTGCGGCTGCTTACCACACCCAGGCCCCCGCCTAATACCAACACCGACATGATGGCGAAAGCGACTGTCTCCGGAGTGATCGTCATCGATTGGCTCTCCTTACCTGGCCTGTTGGGCGGCCCGACCCTCGATAGACGCAACGGACAGCGCCGCTTCCTGGCGTCGGCGCTCGCGCCGTCCCAGCCCGGCCACCCAGAGAGCGGCCAGCCCGCCTACTATCAGGGTGACGACCAGCAGCAGGGCAGTACGAGGGAGCAGGTCGACGAACGAGCCAGCCACCGCATAACCGGGGATGTAAAGCTGGCCCAGCTTATCGGCCAGCACCGAGAGCACCAGCAGAACCAGCGAGAGCGGCACCAGGAATTTCCAAGAGAACGACAGGATGTGGTCGATGCGCATCCTGGGAAGGATCGCACGAGTCCACACCTGGAAGAAATACACCAGGAAGGTCTTGCCCAGGAAATAGACGATGCCCAGCGTCGGGATTTGCTCCGCGCCCGGCCCGCGCCAGCCGCCCAGGAACAACACCGTCATCAGGGCGCAGACGGTAAAGCCGTGCGCCCACTCGGCGGCGTAGAACATCGCGAAGGCAAAGCCACTGTATTCGATGTGATACCCGGAGACGATCTCGGATTCCCCTTCGATCACGTCGAACGGCTGGCGGCCCACCTCGGCCACGCTGGCAATCCAGAAAATCAGCGCCGCCACCGGCATCACCACCAGAAAGGGGATGCTCTGGGCACGCACGATATCGCCCATGCGCATGCTGCCGGACAGGATCACCGGGACGAGCAGGGCCAGCACGAAAGGCACCTCATAGCTGACCAGCATCGCCACGCCCCGGAAAGCGCCCAGAAGCGCGTACTTGTTGTTGCTGCTCCAGCCCGCCAGCAGGATCGAAACCACCCCCAGTGAGCTGACCGCGACGAAGTACAGCGCCCCGATGTTCAGGTCGGTGCCGATCAGAGTCGGGGCGAAGGGCACGACCGCCCAGATGAGCACCACACTCATCACCGAGATCACCGGCGCGATCATAAAGGGGACCAAGTCGGCCCCGTCGGGGATGATGATCTCTTTGGTGAACAGCTTCGCCAGGTCGGCCACCGTCTGGAATATCCCCCAGGGGCCCACACGGTTCGGGCCAATGCGATCCTGAATCCGCGCCATGACCTTGCGCTCAAACCAGATGTTGAAGACCAGGATCAGCAGCACCGAGGTGGCGAGCAAACCCGCCCCCAGGAACTTGATGATCCCGGAAGCCAGCTCCGGGCTGGCACCAAGCACGTCCACAAACAGGCGGGTCAGGAGATTGCCGATGGTCGTGTAGATGTCCGCTAATGAAGCAAGAACGTCTGCCATAATGGGGAACTCCCTAAATTCCTTACATCGGAAGGTACTGCCCGTTATGCAACATAAAAGAGCCGATAACCGGTGTGGTTATCAGCCCAGGTCGAGGTTTACAACCATTCAAGAGCGCCTTTTTGCCAGGCGTACAGGAGAGCTTCTGCTAGAGTCACGATAAAGACGATACCAGCAACCACGCCAAACAGCGGTAGTTGATTGTAGGCAACTGCCCAGGGATAGAGGAAAACGACCTCGATATCAAAGACGAGGAACACCAGGGCAAAGATATAATATTGGACTTTGAACTGCACCCAGGTATCGCCCACCGTCTCAACACCACATTCATACGTGCTGTTCTTCTGCTCGTTGGGCTTATGAGGCCCCAGCAACCGCCCGCCGACAATGGGCACCATAGGAAGCATGGCAGAAATGACAAAGAGAAGCGCTATAAAGGCCCATTCGCTCACGTATAAACGCTCCTTGTTCAACACACAGTACGGGCGATTTGGTGGAAATTTGTCGTACGTAAAGACGCTTTGTGAAGATCGACGCCAAGTATATCATCCGGATCATCAAATGGCAACACACTTCTACCCCCCATCAACTCGTGCCGAACCCGGTATCGACCCGTCTTGCCAGCCTCAACCGGTGTTGAAAAATATGAGCCGATCCGCGCCTGCCAGTTTCGGATAGGGCTTGCCTGCGCAGGCATGGCTGGTATAGAGTTGGTTCAGTGGTAATGGGACAGCGTGTCACAGATGTTGCCAAAACAGACCAGTCTTTTCCGTAGGGCGCATGCTCTGCTCCTGCTGTGGAGCGGGCGGGTATACCGGCATTATGGTATCGTGGGCAACAATGCGGGGTTGTTTATGACAGCCACTCACCTTTACAGCCGCGCGTTGGACACCAACCCATCCCTGGAGGATGCGTACCTGGAGCGGGGGGCGATCTTCTGGCGCGAGCTGGATCGGGCTGAGGAGGCGGTGACCGATTTTTCCGCCGCACTGGCGCTCAGACCAGGCTGGCCGGAAGCCCTGTTTTACCGGGGACTGGCTTACGTACAACAAGGCAAACATGCAAACGCCATGCAAGACCTGGCTGCCTATCTCGTCTCCGACGACGACAAGTGGCAGGAAGACGCGAAACGCCAGCTGGCCCTGATCAGGACAATGATGAGCGAGCTAGGATGAGAACAAACCTTATGAATCTTAAAACGGCTTACGACTTTACGCTGAAACGGCTGATATTCGGGGATATGATCCTGAACTGGTTCTTAGGGATCGTCCTGGCTCTGCTGCCCGGCCTGGCGGACAGGGTGCTCGGCCAGGCAAACCTGCTGCCCCTTATCGTTTACCGGGTCATCGGGATCATCTTCTTAGGGTTTGCCGCCTGGCAAACGTCGCTGGTCGTACGAGGCCGGTGCGGGCCGTTCGACCTGTATTTTGCGGCGGCCATGGCCGAAGGCCCGGTCGTGCTCCTGACAGCCGCACTGCTCTTTATGAGCCTGGCGCTCCGGCCTGTCGCCCGTGTCGCAAACTCATTGCGCAGAACCCCCCCTGTCGATTCACCCTGATGCTTGTCCGGAGGAAACCATGGCGAAAGCTCGCGTCCTTGTCATCGATGACGATCAAACCATTCTGAAGATGTTGGAGCTTGCCCTCGGCAAAGCTAACTTTGAGGTTCTACCCGCTCCGGATGGGGACGTAGGTCTGCGCCTGTTCCGGGAGCAAAAACCGGACCTGGCAATCATCGACATCGCCATGCCGGGCATCGACGGCTACCAGGTGGTCGAGCAGATCCGCACCGCGGAGGATGAAGCCAATCGAACGCCCCTGATCATCCTGACCGCCCACGAACAGGCCGTGATGCGCGAATACGCAGAGGAACTAGGTGCCGACCTTTACCTCACCAAGCCGGTCGTGCCGTCGGTGCTCGTCGAACATATCCGGCGGCTCGTTCCCACCTCTGGGGAATAAGCACTGCTTCAGCACCCCATACCCGATATCGCCGCGAAGCGGGTTGGAGCCAGAGACCCTGCACTGGCGGCTTGCCTGTTTCTACCGTACCCCTCCTAGCCATGCGCCACCGGAGGTTTAGTTGAGCATAGCCGGGCGGGCTGTCCGGAGCGCGTTGTATTTCTCGCTGAGCAGTTACGCCATGCAGGTGATCGGCTTCCTCACCGGCATCATACTGGCCCGAAAGCTGGCTCCTGAGGAATTCGGCGTTTTTGGCCTGGCGATGGCGCTCATGCTGCTCTTCGCGCGGGTTAAGCTGTGGGGCTTCAACGCGCTGATCCTGGCGGAGACCGACCCGGACGACCTGCAAATCTCGACGCAGTTCTGGCTGAGCACGCTGCTCAGCACGCTGGTTTTGATCATGATGCTCATCGCCCGCCCTTTGCTGGGGCTGGTGTATCAACACTCGGCGCGCGCGCCCGACATCATCCTCGGCGCGATACTGATCGCGGCGCTGTCGATATTCGAGAACGAGGGTGTCGCGTCGACCCCGGAGACGATGCTCGCGCGGGAGCTTCGCTACGACCTGATTTCGGTGACGAAAATCGTGTCAACCCTGCTCGGCCAACTGGCCAGCATCGCATTCGTCTATGCCGGGGTGCTGACTTATTGGGCGCTGATCTGGGGGTTCGCCGCCCGGACGGTCAGCTACTGCATTGGCGTGTGGGTGTTCGCGCCGCGCAGGCCGGGGTTTATGTTCTCGATAGAGCGGGCGCGGGCGCTGCTCCGGCAGGGCGGCTTCATGTTCTGGGGCGGGGTCGGATCGTTCCTGGCCTTCCAATACGACGACATCGCGGTGGGCACTTTTGTCAATACCGCCACCCTGGGGCAGTACCGCCGGGCATATGACCTGTCGCTGACACCGATGTCGCTCCTGGGCGGTGCTTTAGGGGTGACCGCCGCCACCTACGCACAGGTCAAGGACAACCGGGCGGCGCTGTCCGAGGCCGTCCGGTTCATATTGGACGGGGTCGCCCTGGTCGTGCTACCAGCAGCGGTTGGCCTGGCGCTGATCGCGCCTGAGTTCGTCGCCCTCGTCTACTCAGAGACCTGGCTGCCGAGCGTGCCGATGCTGCGCGTGCTGCTCCTGTACTCGATTGTGCGCCCGCTGAACGACAGCATTGGCTCGCTGGCACCGATCCTGGGGCGGCTGAAAG
>JARRJX010000043.1:0-8149 GCA_037388645.1 Chloroflexota bacterium | reverse complement strand
GCTTTCCATTTCTGCTGGTAACCCACGTCCATCTTTTCCTCAACAAATCTCAGGGTGATTGCATCAAAGCTGTGCCTGGGACCGGTCGTCATGGAGTCCCGATTTGAGACAGGGACTCGTCTCGGCGCAATCGACTTGAGTACAACCTTCAATTGATCAGATGTCTGGTGCGATTGCCCTGCTGGCCCGGTTTGGTTTTGTTGCCAATAGTATCTGCGATAAGATAGGCAATGCTGGTGTCCCCTACCCTGCTGGCACCGTTGATTATCACAAACCCAAACCAAAAAGAGTAGAGAATAATGTCAGGCCAAAAAGAAAAACCGCTGGCTTTTTCCCGTTCCGGTTCGGCGTATGTCTGGACACCGCAGCCGATTAACATCTGGGTGGCAATCGAGCCGTACAACCCTCTCCAGGCGCACGCGCTCCGCCAGCTTCGCCAGCGCCTGGAGAGCCAGGGCTGCATCTTCGTCGAGCGGCCTGACCAGGCGACGCCACTTGGCCCGGTCGCCCACCTGGGGATCGTCTTCGGGCAGGATCGGGAGCAGGAGTACAGCCCGTTTGATTACCTTGGGCAGCTTCCCAAGCCGCGTGGGATCGTGATGGTCATCACCACGGTAGAGCAGATCCCCCACGGGACGCTGTTCGACCTGGCCCGGGAGCAGTTGGTCAGGAAATCGGGGCATATCGGCATCCTGTTCGAGGGCAACCTGAGCAGCGACCACGTCAGGCGGGCGCTGTGGGGCAGCATGGCGGGCAACAACCGCCTGCTGAACAGCAACGAGTCGGCCCTGTTTGACAGCCTGGCGCTGCGCGTGCAGGCGCACGCCAACGCCGCACCGATCCACAGCCACGATGGGGATAACCATCTGGATGTGTCCTGGGAGGACTGGGCCGCTTCTTCCATCCACCAGGATTTCGCCGATGCCGGGCGCAGGCTGGGCGCTGCCGGGCTGATTGACGATCACGTCAATCTCCAGGCGTATGCCACCGGCGATCAGGGACGCAGTGTCTTGCGCTTCCTGAACCGGGCGGCGCTGGGCGAGGGGATGCGCAGCCAGCTCGTGCCTGAGCTGGGCATCATGGGGGTAACCACTTCCGGCGGGAAGAAGGTCACGCTTAGTCCCAACCCCGCCGAGGGGTATGTGGTGCCGATCCACCAGTTGACCGAGAATGGCTACGTCCGGGCCATTCCGCAAGGCTGTCCGGTTTCCTACATTACCCCCTCCGTCGAGACGCACGAGAACGGCATGGTGTACCTGGCGGGGGCCTTGGTCGAGGCGGGGCTGGTTCGGGATTTCGACAGCTTCTATCGCTACGTCCGCGGGCAGCTCGACCGCGATGGCCGGGTCAGCATCCTGCCGGAGGGCCTGCGCCCACGCGTGACGGTGATCGAGCACTTCCACCGCCAGCCCAGGGCGGGCACGATCAAGCAGCCGGAGCGGGTCGAGATCGTCTTCCCTGACCCCCAGCGCTTCCCGGAGAGTGAATTCCCCTGCGGGACGCGGGATGCGGAGATGCAGCTTCTCAGCGGGATGTTTCGCTCCCGGTTCTTCCTGGACTCGGCCCCACTGGGCGACCGGGCGATCATCGTTGTGCTGCCGGGGCATGGCATCGTGGCGCTCTACGACGGCCCCCATGATGCGCTGAACGACCTCCTGATCGACGGCATGGAGTGGGAAGAGATCGTACGAATCTAAGGCTGCCCCGCACGGCTGTGCAACATCAGCGGGTTCGCAGCAATTTTGGTAGTACAATGGTGCGCAGCGAAAAAATGTCTATTAACTCACCACATCAAGGAGATGATAATGCGCACGCCATTTATGGCCGGTAACTGGAAAATGAACAAGACCATCGCCGAGGCGGTGGAATTGGTGACTGCACTCAGGGAAAAAGTGGACACTATCGACGGGGTCAGGGTGGCTGTTTGCACGCCCTTTGTCGACCTGGCCCCGGTCGCCGAGGCGCTGAAAGGCAGCCGGATCGAGGTTGGCGCTCAGAACATGTTCTGGGAGGACAAGGGAGCCTTCACCGGCGAGGTCTCTCCCGTAATGCTCAAGGACGTTGCCAGCCTGGTGATCATCGGCCACTCGGAGCGCCGCCAGTACTTCGGCGAGACGGACGAGACCGTCAATAAGAAGGTCAAGGCAGCCCTGGCCCACGGCCTGACTCCGATCGTGTGCGTGGGTGAGAGCCTGGAGCAGAACCAGGCGGGCGAGACCGAGTCGTTCGTCAGATCGCAGGTGCGGGCCGGGTTCGAGGGGATCACCGCCGGGCAGATGAAGGGCATCGTCGTGGCCTACGAGCCGATCTGGGCGATCGGCACCGGGCTGGCCGCCACGCCTGAGGATGCCAACCGCATCGTGGGTCTGGTGCGGGCGACGCTGGCCGGTATGTACGGTGACGAGACCGCTCAAGAGGTGATCATCCAGTACGGCGGCAGCATGAAGCCGGGGAACGTTGAAGCCCTGATGGCTCAGCCGGAAATTGACGGCGGGCTGATCGGCGGTGCAGCGCTCAAGGCCCCGGACTTCATCACGCTGGTCGAGGCAGCGGCCCGCCTGAAGGGTGCCGGGTAAGCTTCGATAGGGGAAAGACGGCGCGCGAGCCTGGCGACAGGCCGCGCGCCCCGCTTCCATCATGGCGCGCCGGTACAGTTTGGGAAACGGCATATGGGAGTGAGGTCTATTCATCGCTGATGACGTGCCCCCCATTGTCCGGGAACGCATCCTTTTCCCGCCTCAGTACGTATCCACGACCCCACCCGTCGCCCGGTCCGGCGAAAGCCCCACCGCGTAGGCCGCGTGCTCAGTGTACAGCCATTCGTTGAGAGCGCGCATCGACCCGATCCGGGCGATGGTGGCGGGCAGGCGATCCAGGCTGGCCCGCTCGCGCTCGATCCGGTCGGCCAACACGTCAGAGGGGATGTCCTCGTCGCTGACCGATTCGAAATCCAGTTCGTAGCCGCCCGGCAGCGCGTCCAACCCGAACACCCAGCGGAAGATCGCCTCGGTGCGCGGCATGTGGAAGGCGGACGTGATCACCAGCAGCCGCCGGAACCCGCGCGGCTCGACGTGGATCGTGCGGGCGAAGTAGGCATTGCCGATCGTGTCGTACGAGCAGGTTTCGGGCAGGATGGTGTGGGGGTCGACGCCGCGTGCGATCAGGTAGCGGCCTGCTGCTACCGACTCGAAGATAGGGAAGCCGTTGGCGTCCAGCGGCGGAGGGCGGTGGACCGTGCCTGCGCTGGCCGTGATCAGCATCGCGTCCCCCTGCACCTCGATCGCGCGGTCGAGCCGCCGCCGGACGTAGGCCGGGAGCTCGCCGCCTGCCCTCACCCCGCCCCCGGCGACGATAATGGCTTCGTAGTTTCCCATTGGCCTTCTATCCTCCACCAACCGCATCCAGCGCCGCCGCCAGGTCGGCGATCAAATCCTCAGAGTCTTCGATGCCGACCGAGAGGCGCAGCGTCCCCTCGCCGATGTCCTGCGCGGCGCGCGCCTCCGGCGTGAGCGCGCGGTGGGACGAGGTGGCGGGGTGCGAGATCAGGCTGTAGAGGTCACCCAGGCTGGTCACCGGGCGGATGATCCGCAGATGCTCCACAAAGGCAAACGCGCCCGCCCGATCCAGGCCCTCGACCTCGAAGGCCAGCACCGCGCCAAAGGCGTCTTGCTCGAAAAGCGCCGCCGCCGTCTCGTGGCAGGGGTCGTGATCCAGCCCGGGGTAGAAGACCCGGCTCACCCGATCCTGCTCCTCCAGCCAGCGGGCGATCCGGCGAGCGCCCTCGCACGCCTGCCGCATCCGCAGGGCGAGCGTGCGCAGGCCGCGCAGCGCCAGCCAGGCGTCGAACGCGCTGGGCGCAGCCCCAAACAGTTTGCGATAGGCAAAAACGGATTGGATAGCGTCTTCCGGCCCGGCCACCACCCCACCCAGCACGTCGCCGTGCCCGTTGAGGTATTTCGTCGTGCTGTGCACCACCAGCTCGGCCCCGTGCCTCATCGGGCGCAGCAGGTAGGGTGAGGCGAATGTGTTGTCCACGATCAGGGCTGCGCCCGCTTCGCGGACTGTCTCGGCGACGGCGTCGAGCGGCACCACCCGCACCAGCGGGTTGGTCAGCACTTCGCAAAGCACCGCCATCGGCTTAGCCTGCTGGATGGTGTCGTGTATGGCTTCGACGTCCAGGAAGTCGCAGGTGTGCACCTCGACACCCATATACGCCGCCATCCAGTCCAGCAGCGTGCGAGTCACCCCGTATATTTGCTCGGCGGCCACCACCACCCCGCCCGCCGGGACCGCCGCCAGCAGCGCGGCGTAGAGGGCGGCCATGCCGCTGCTAAAGCTGAGGGCGGCTTCGGCCCCCTCCAGGCTGGCGACCGCCTCCTCAAAGGCAGCCTGGGTAGGCCCGCCATGGCGCGCGTAGGCGGGGGGCGGCTCGCCGCGTTTCCCGGTAGCCCCCAACGCCCGATCGGTCTCTTCCATCGTCGGGTAGACAAACCCCACCGAGGGCACCACCGGCGGCACGGCGGGCCGCGCCTCATCGCCGTGCGGGGAATACCCGGCGGTCACGCTCTTGGTAAAGATACTCGGCTCTCGGTCGTTCATTGTGTCCCCCTCAGCGCAGCCAGCTTCCGAACGATAAACCCCAGCCCCAGCCAGGTCACGATCAGGTAGGTAGGGTGGAGATACAGCAAAAAGCGTGTGTCGGTCCCCGTCGTCGCCACGATCACCAGCCCGAACTCGACCAGCATGGGAAGGGCGAGCAGGATCGCCAGTGACCGCGTATCACGCCGGGTGAAGAGATAGATCAGCCCGGCGAACCCGGCGATCCCCCAGTAGAGCGGCCAGGTCGCCAGCCGGACCCGGTAGGGCAGGCTCACCGTCAGCAGGCGCAGCCCGCGCTGCAAGAATCCCGGTAGCCTGGCCAGCCAGGGCGGCGCGAAGTGCAGGCCGGCGCGCAGTTGCTCATATTCGGCGCACCCTTCTGTCTTCACGACCGCCCCAAACGCATACTGGACGTTGCAGGCCGGGAGGTTTTCGGTAACCATCAATTCACGTTCTCGTGAAGGGTCGATCTGCCCCGGCCAGAGATACCAGGACCCGGGCAGCACGTTGCGCAGCGGATCGACCAGCATGATCGCCACACCCTCCATCGCCCGTACGGCGACCTCACCCGGCCTGGCCCACACGATCTCACGCATCGCCCGGACCGCCAGCGCGCCAAACTCAAATGGGCCGCCCCTCTCGCTGGCCGTGAAGCGGTACTGGGCAAGCCACGCCTGCCCCGAGGAGCTAAACAACTTATCCGGCGGAATCTCCGGCAGCAGGGTGGCCGCCTCGCGCAGCGCAGGGGTGTCCGGCGTTTCGCTCAAGTAGGGAGGGTACTGGATTAAAAAGGAAAGCCCCAGCTCGGAGCTAAAACCAAAATGCCCGATTGTCGCCTGATTGTAAGCACTGATGCCAAGGAGCGCGGCCAGGGTTGGAACGACCAGTAAGAGCGCCTGCCCGAAGCGTTGGGCCAGCGGCGCGCGCGCAACGAGGATAAACGCAGCGGCACTGGCAACTGCCACCGGCAGGCCGGACACCCGGACGGTTGAGCGCAGGGCAAACACCAGCCCGGCAACCAGCAGCCAGCGCACGGGTCGTCGGCCTGTTAGCGCCAGAATGACGGCATACAGGCCGATCAACCCGCCTGCCACGTAGGATAGATCGGTCATCGCGGCGGTGGCGATCGTCTCGTTGTATTCCATCGTCAGGCTCAGCAGTGCCGCCAGGATGGCGATGGGCTGGCGCAGGTAGCGCCTCATGATCAGATACAGCAGCGGGGGAAAAGCGGCCAGCAGTATCCGGTGATAAAGAGCCACTGCCCATATCTCCCGGCGGCCAAACAGGCTGACCAACCCGGAGATGATCAGCGGCCAACCCGGCGCGCGCAGCGCGAAAACCGGGGGCGCTCCGAACACGCCGAGAATCTGGTAGGCCAGGAAGACGTACGTTTCGTCGTCGTCGCCCAGCCGGGTGCGCAGCGCGCCGCCCTCGGCGAGCCAGCGCCCAAGCTGGAA
This sequence comes from Chloroflexota bacterium, assembly GCA_037388645.1. Taxonomy (GTDB): domain Bacteria; phylum Chloroflexota; class Anaerolineae; order Aggregatilineales; family UBA3940; genus JARRJX01. The sequence continues at coordinate 2,093 of JARRJX010000043.1, read as the reverse complement.
GGCCAGCGCGATCCCCACCAGGAGAAGCGCGGTTCGCCGGGCATTGGCAGGCAGCTCCGCCTCAAGCACATCAGGAGGAAGGTCGTCGCGCAGCCAGGGGATGTCCCCCCACCAGGCCAGCCCGACGACGGCAGCTACCAGCCCGATCCCCCACAGCATCGCCCACGACGGCCATAGAAAGGTCAGCCCCACCGCCGCGATGCCAAGCAGCCCGCTCAATATCCAGGCTATTCTTGCCCGCCGCGTCGAATCGTTCGACTTGGTCATATCGTTGTCCCGACTCCATTCCAGATAGGCAGGTGGTCGCCTATTCTAGCGCGTCATGTGAGATAGGTCAGACAGAAAGATGACATATAGCGTCCCGTATTCTTTGGTGGTTTTGAATGACCTCGTTATAATAGCAAGCAATCCGCAATCATAAGAGGAGTCCGCACGCATGGTGGATGGGAATGACAATGCCCTCAGCCAGCCGGATCAGATTGTGCAGCAGGTCGATATGGCCCAGCCTGAAGCGCAAACCGGAGAGGGCAACGGAACAATAGAAGCAGTGAGTGACGAGTTGGACGGGAATGGCCTGCCTGCTGAGGAGGACACGCTCGTCGACGAACTGGAGTCCCCGGACGAAGACATGCCGGTAGACGAGGCCGACTATCCTGCCGACGAGGAAGCGGTCGACGAGCAGACAGAATTCGAAGAGGACGAGCCGGTTGAGGATGACGACTCGGCGTATCAGGATGGCATGAGTGACGAAGAGCTTTTCCTGGCTGCGCTTGAGGGGGAGATGCCCACCAGCAGTGGGGATGACTCAGACGAGTACAAGCAGACGGATAAGCGTGGTCAGATTATCCAGGGCACCATCGCCAGCGTCACCGAGAATGAGATACTGGTCGACGTGGGCCTCAAGTCTGAAGGCATTGTGACCTCGCGCGATCTGGAACGCATCGACCCGGAGGTCATCGAAGGTCTGCACGTAGGCGATGACATCCACGTCTATGTCCTGTCACGAGAAGGGCCTGATGGGAACATCCTGCTCTCGCTGCGCCGGGCGATGGAGGAGCAGGACTGGATCGACGCAGAGGCGCACCTCAACAGCGCCGAAACCTATTGGAGCACCATCGAGGGCTACAACAAGGGCGGCCTGATCGTACGCTTCGGCAAAGTACGTGGGTTTGTCCCCGCTTCTCAGGTCAGTCGTGACCGGCAGCGGCGCAGCAATGGCAGCACGCCTGATGAGCGCTGGGCGCACATGGTTGGCGATGAGATCGCCGTCAAGGTGATCGAGGTCGACCGGGGACGGAACCGGCTGATCCTGTCTGAGCGCGCCGCCGAAAAGGACATCCGCGAGAAGCGCCGGGCCGAGCTGATCGATACGCTTGAGGTAGGGCAGGTGATCACCGGCGAGGTGATCAGCCTGACCGATTTTGGCGCGTTTGTCGACCTGGGCGGTGCCGACGGCCTGATCCATCTCTCCGAGCTGTCCTGGAAGCACGTCACCCATCCGCGTGAGGTGTTGAGCGTGGGCGACGTGGTCGAGGTGGAAGTGATCCACGTCGACAAAGAGCGGCAGCGCATCGGCCTGAGCCGCAAGAACCGCCTGGCCGACCCCTGGGATACGCTGGACGAGACCTACGAGCCAGATCAACTGGTTCAGGGTACGGTGACCAAGCTCACCAAGTTCGGCGCGTTTGCCCGGCTGGTCGACCTGCCGGAGATCGAAGGGCTGATCCACATCAGCGAGCTGTCTGACCGGCGGGTCAAGCACCCGCGTGAGGTGGTCGAAGAAGGACAGGTTGTCACCCTGCGCATCATCCGCATCGATTCCCATCAGCGCCGCCTGGGCTTGAGCCTGAAGCGGGTGAACCTGGAAGAGTACGCCGACGTCGACTGGCGTTCGATGCTCAGCTCGATCAACGACGACACCACCGCCGAGGCGGAAGCTGAGCCGGTTGCCGAGGAGGAATCGGAAGAGCCGGCTGCGGAAGTCGCCGACGAAGAGCCAGAGGCCGAAGAGCCGGTGGCCGAGCTTGCCGACGAAGAGCCAGAGGCCGAAGAGCCGGTGGCCGAGCTTGCCGACGAAGAGCCAGAGGCTGAAG
>JARRJX010000042.1:0-8252 GCA_037388645.1 Chloroflexota bacterium | reverse complement strand
GATCGTCGAGCAGGTGACGGGCGAGCCGGTCGCCAGCGTGTTTGCCCGCCTGATCTTCGAGCCGCTCGGCCTGGCAGACACCCGTTTCTACGACGCCGAGGCCGCCTGCAAACCGGCGGCGATCTACCTGGGCGGGGAGCCGGTCGACCTGCCCCTGTTCTTCTCGTCCAACACCACAGATGGCGGGATCGTCTCGACCGCGCACGACAACCTGACCTTCCTGCGCAGCTTCTTCGAGGGGCGGCTGTTCGACCCGGCCTGGTTCACACGGATGACCGCCCGCTGGAACGCGATATTCTTCCCGATGCAGTACGGCTACGGGATGATGCGGGTGAACTTCCCGCGCGTGTTTTTCCCCGAATACATCGGTCACTCCGGCTCGACCGGGTCGTTCGCCTACCGCTGCCCGGAGAGGTCGCTCTACCTGGTCGGCACCGTCAACCAGATCGCCGACCCCAGCAGGCCGATCCGCCTGATGATGCGGGCCGACAACCTGCTGAAGGCGTAGCGCTGCCCATCTGACCCGCCAACCAACTACACAACACGAGCCAGTGGGCTGCCTCATCTTCCGGGATTCAGGCAACCCTCCGCGCTATACTCAGAGTGCAGAGAGCCTAAACGCCTGGTGGCGGGGCTGGCTGCATAGACGGCATCTGCCGGATTCTGCACCTGGCCGGGGAGGCTAAACCGCCCCCGGTTTTTAATGTGGTGGAGACATTAATGTGTATTTAGAGGGGATAATCTACCATGCCAGAAAATAACTATCTCATCGTCGGGGGCGGCATGACCGCCGCCGCTGCCGTCGAGGGTATCCGCGCGCTCGACCCCGACGGGACGATTGACCTGATCAGCAGCGAAGAAGACCCGCCTTACGACCGCCCGCCGCTCTCGAAGGGGCTGTGGAAAGGCAAGCCGGTCGACAAAATCTGGCGGGAGAAGGCAAAAGCGGGGGCCGCGCTCCACCTGGGGCGAACGATCACCCGGATCGACCCCGCCGCGAAAACGGCCACAGACAACCGGGGGACGACTTACCGCTACGATAAGCTGCTGCTCGCCACGGGCGGCACGCCCAGGCGCTTGCCCTTTGGCGGGGACGACGTGCTCTACTTCCGCACCCTGGCCGATTACCGGCGGCTGCGCGCGCTGGCGGACGAACACGACCGCTTCGCCGTGATCGGCGGCGGGTTCATTGGCTCGGAGATCGCAGCGGCGCTGGCGATGAGCGATAAGGCCGTCGACCTGATCATCGACGGCCCAGGCGTGGGCGGGAGACTGTTCCCGGCGGGGCTGAGCCAGTTCCTCAACGGCGTCTACGAAGGGAGGGGCGTCACCGTCCACGCCGGGAGCCTCGCCAAAGGGCTTGAGCGGCGCGACGGGCGGCTGGTCGTCCGGGTCGAGCGCCAGGACAGCGGAGAGCTGATCGAGGTCAGCGCCGACGCGGTCGTCGCCGGGATCGGCATCCATCCCAACACCGAGCTGGCCGAGGCGGCTGGCCTGGAGGTCGGGGATGGGATCGTCGTCGACGAATTCTGCCGGACGAGCGACCCGTACATCTACGCAGCGGGTGACGTGGCGAGTTTCTACAGCGAGGCGCTCGGCATCCGCCGCCGCGTCGAGCACGAGGACAACGCCAATACGATGGGCAAAACCGCCGGGATGAATATGGCCGGGGGCGAGGCCCGCTACGACCACCAACCGATGTTCTACTCCGACCTGTTCGAGTTCGGCTACGAGGCCGTCGGGCGGCTGGACGCCTCGCTTGAGATGGTCGAGGACTGGCAGGAGCCGTACCGCAAAGGGGTGGTCTACTACCTGGACGGCGAGTGGGTGTGCGGCGTGCTGCTCTGGAACGTGTGGGGGCAGGTCGACGCCGCCCGCCGCCTGATCGCGCGCGGGGTGCCACTGGAGGCTGCCGAGCTGGCGGGGCGTCTGCCGGAATAGGCATGCCTGGCTTACACGAGGAGCGCAGCCCACCGCCTGGACGTGGGTCTTGTTGAACCTGGCTGGAGGCGATATCATCATTATCGTCCCCCTTTTCCTTTAACCTGAGACCCACCTGCAATGGCTATCATTACGTGGTTGTCGTCGAGCCTACCATCTAACCATTGCTTTTGGTTCTCCTACCAAGTCCTGAAGGAGTAATAACAAGATGGAAGAAACATCAAAACCTAGAGGTAGGTTGATCAAGCGGATCGTACTGGGCCTGGTCGGTCTCGCCGTGCTGGGCTTCCTGGCGATCCAGCTCGTGCCGGTCGACCGGAGCAACCCCCCGGTGGTGAGCGAGCCGAACTGGGACTCGCCCGAGACGCGCGCGCTGGCCCAGCGCGCCTGCTTTGACTGCCACAGCAACGAGACGAAATGGCCCTGGTATTCATACATCGCGCCGGTGTCCTGGACGGTCTCCCGCGACGTGCAGTACGGGCGGCGGGTGTTGAATTTCTCGGACTGGGCAAACGTGCGCGGCGAGGGACGCAGCGCGGGCGAGATGGCGGAGGCGATCTCCAGAGGGTTCATGCCCCCCTCGATCTACACCCGGCAGCACCCCGACGCCGTGTTGACGCCTGCGGAACGCCAGGCGCTGATCGACGGCTTGCAGGCCACGGTGAGCCAGAGCCAGTAACCGACGCCGGACTGTGCGCTGAATCAGAAGGGGCGCTCGACCCATGAGCGCCCTTTTTTGCTGTTTTCCGGTGGATGGCGTCTAGATGTGGATGTAGTCGTCCACGATGCCGTGCGCGGCCTCCATCAGCGCCTCGCTGAGGGTGGGGTGGGCGTGCACGTTCCGCGCGATCTCCAGGGCAGTCAGCTCGGCCTCGTGCGCCAGGGTCAGCTCAGGCAGCAGTTCGGTCACGTCCGGGCCGATCAGGTGCGCGCCCAGAACCTCGCCGTATTTGGCGTCGGTGACCAGCTTGACGAAGCCCAGCGACTCGCCCAGGCCCAGCGATTTGCCGTTGGCCTGGAAGGGGAAGCGCGCCACCTTGACCTCGTAGCCTTCCTCGGCGGCCTGCGCCTCGGTCAGGCCGAAGCTGGCGATCTGCGGCTGGCAGTAGATGCAGCGCGGCATCATCCGGTAGTCCAGTTCGTAGGTCTCGTGCCCGGCGATCGTCTCGGCGGCGATGATCCCCATCGCCGAGCCGACGTGGGCCAGCATCATCTTGCCGGTCACGTCGCCGATCGCGTACACGTTCGGCACGCTGGTGCGCATGCTCTCGTCGACCTGGATGAATTTGCTCCGTTCGGCCAGCGTCACGCCGATGTTCTCCAGCCCGAAGCCCTCGACGTTCGGCGCGAAGCCGATCGCCACCAGCACCTGCTCCGCCTCCAGCGTCTGCTCGCCCTCCGCGCCGGATACCCTGACGCGCGCTCCGCCGTCCGTCCGCTCGATGCCTTCCACCCGCGCGCCGGTCATGAAGTTGATGCCCAGCCGCCGGTAGGCTTTTTCCAGCTCGGCGCTCACGTCGGGGTCTTCCAGGGGGGCGAGGTGGTCGAGCATCTCGACGATCGTCACGTCGGCCCCGTAGCTGGCCCATACGTAGGCGAACTCCAGGCCGATCGGCCCGCCGCCCACCACGACCACCTGCTCAGGCCGGGTATCGGCCAGGATCGCCGGGACGTACGAGGTGATCACGTCGTCCTGGTCGACCTCGATGCCGGGGATCGAGCGGGCGTGCGCCCCGGTGGCAATGATCAGGTTCTTGAAGGTCAGCGTTTCCTCGTCGCCCTCGTTCAGGGCGACTTTCAACGTAGAGGTGTCCTGGATCGTCCCCCAGCCGTCGTAGGTGTCGATCGCATGCTTGCGCATCAGGAAGCCCACCCCTTTGACCAGCCGGGCGCTGACCTGGCGGCTGCGCTTGAAGGCGGACTCGTAATCCACCTGCAAGTTGTCGAAGCTGAGGCCGAAGTCTTTCGCCCGGTGCTGGACGGTGTGGACGACTTCCGCGTTCTTGAGCAGCGCCTTGGTCGGGATGCAGCCGATGTTCAGGCAGACGCCGCCCCAGTACTCCTTCTCGACGATCCCGACCTTCAGGCCGAGCTGCGCGGCGCGGATCGCGGCCACGTAGCCGCCCGGCCCAGCCCCAAGCACGACGACATCGTATTCTTTTGGCATGCTGCGTTAGCTCCTTGTTATGGATCGAAGGTGTTTCGCCTGTTCGGCAACACCGTGATGAAGTTCATGTGCGGGTATACGCGGGGTATACACTGTATATTGTAATCCGCCTGCCCTGCGCTTCCCAGCGTTTGTCACATCCGTGACGGTCGGCGGGCGGGCGCGCCCCCGCCGCTCCGCCCCGGCGGGGTCAGTCCCGGCGGCCCGTCCGGCTGTACCACAGGCTGAAATCCACCGGCATCCGCACCCCGCCGGATAGTGCTTTTTTCTCAATTGACTCGCACCCCCCAGCATGCTATACTCAGGTCGGTTTTTGACATTCCCATAAATCTGGTAGAATTGAGTTAGTGACTTAAGCGCCCCTGAGATCAGGCCCGGCGCAGCCCACTATTCAACGCTCCACCCACACGTGAAGTGCTATTAGATTGCAGTTGTTGTGATGACCCTGCAGATTCTGAGCTGGGGGTCTGGATCGTTCATCTCTTTTCTGTAGTTTAACACTGCCGTTTGCCACCCTAAGTGAGCCTGATAGTCACCCAAACACGCTGTCTTCCAGGCGTGAGACAGCCCAAGATAGTGTACCTTGTGCTGCGGGTTTGCTTGCCGTGTGGGGCGGCTCGCCAAACACACCTGAGACGAGGACCGACAACTGACTCGCTGCGATGCCAGCACCATCGCATGAAGCACTGCTGCCAACAGGGCCTGTGTTATGAACGTGGGTGTTGCAATTGCGTAACAACTGATCGATAGGCCGCGCATCACCAGGTTATTCCGTATAGGTTCATCCCGCAGGCACACGTGACATCCCACAGACGATCAATCGTCGATTTATTCATCCGACCAAAAACGCGAATCCAGCCAGGGAGCAGGGGACGTACGCCAAGGTAAACAATTATGACTATGAACATTGTGGATTTAGAAAGCATGACGCTGACCGATCTGCGCGACCTCGCGCGGGACGCGGAGATCAACGGGTTCAGCCGACTCAAAAAGCAAGACCTGATCGTGGCGCTGCTGCGCCACAAGGCCGAGCAGCAGGGACACCAGCTTCGAGGGGGCGTCCTCGACGTGATCGAGGATGGGATCGGCTTCCTGCGCTCCGACCAATACCTGCCCGGCTCAGACGACATCTACGTCAGCCAGACTCAGATCAAACGCTTTGACCTGCGCACGGGCGACATGGTGATCGGGCAGGTGCGCCCGCCCAAAGACAACGAAAAATACTTCGGCCTGCTGCGGGTGGAGGCGGTCAACGGGCTTGACCCGGAGAAGGCCAAGCGGCGTCGCAACTTCGAGCATCTGACGCCGATCTTCCCCGAACAGCGCTTCAACCTGGAGACCGACCCGCGCATCCTCTCCACCCGGCTGCTGAACCTGATCGCGCCGATCGGGCGCGGGCAGCGCGGGCTGATCGTCTCGCCGCCCAAGGCAGGCAAGACCACCGTGCTGAAGGAGATCGCAAACGCGATCAGCCACAACTACCCCGAAGTCCACCTGATGGTGCTGCTGATCGGCGAGCGCCCCGAAGAGGTGACGGACATGGATCGCTCGGTGGAGGCCGAGGTGATCGCCTCGACCTTCGACGAGACCTGGCAGAACCAGGTGCGGGTGAGCGAGATGGCCCTCAACCGCGCCAAGCGGCTGGTGGAGAGCGACAAGGACGTCGTGATCCTGATGGACAGCATCACGCGGCTGGCGCGGGCCTACAACCTGGTGGTGCCGCCCAGCGGGCGCACGCTCTCCGGCGGCCTCGACCCCAGCGCGCTCTACCCGCCCAAGGGCTTCTTTGGCGCGGCACGTAACATCGAAGAGGGCGGCTCGCTGACGATCATCGCCACCTGCCTCGTCGATACCGGCTCGCGGATGGACGACCTGATCTACGAGGAGTTCAAGGGCACCGGCAACATGGAGCTGCACCTCTCCCGCAAGCTGCAAGAACGCCGCACCTTCCCTGCCTTCGACATCGAGCGCTCCAGCACGCGGCGCGAAGAGCTGCTGCTCGGCCCGGACGTGCTCCAGCGCGTCTGGCTGATGCGCCGGATGTTCGGGCAGATGATGAGCCCGCCGCCCAACGGGGCCGGGATGGACATGGCCGACTCGGTCGAGGCCGTACTGAGCTACCTGCGCCGGACGAAATCGAACGAGGAGTTCCTGCAGCTGCTCACCGACATGTCGGAGTAGCGCCGGGGAGGCGTCCACAGGCTGTTTCGAGTGGGCTTGACAGAGGAACTGGATTCGGCTACAGTTCGTGGGTTGATTGGTGCACCGTTGACGAAGGAGCTTTAATGCGAGAGATCACAATTGCCACCGTGCAAATGAAGCCTGACCTGGGGGAGGTTGAGGACAACCTGGTCAAGATGTCCAACTTCATCTCCGAGATCGCCAGCAAGCAGAAGGTCGACCTGATCCTGTTCCCAGAGCTGGTGACGAGCGGCTATGAATTGGGCGTGAAGTTTACCCAGGTGGCCCAGCACATCCCCGGCCCCACCTCGAACCTGATCGCGCAGCGCGCTCAGGAATTGGGCGTGTACATCGCCTTTGGGATGGTGGGGAAGGAGCGCGTGGAGAGCATCCTCTACGACGCGGCGGTGCTGGTCGGGCCGGACGGCGAGCTGATCGGCGAATATAACAAGACCCACCTGAAGGGCGAAGAGCGCCTGGCGTTCCGCGAGGGCTATAAGCTGCCGGTCTTCGAGACCGAGTTCGGCCTGCTTGGGTTCCTGTTAGGCTCCGACCTGGCCTACCCGGAGGTGGCGCGCAGCCTGGTGCTGGATGGGGCGGAGCTGCTGTGCGTGCTGGGTAGTTGGGAGAAGGCCGATATCGACGAGTGGACGACGCTGATCAAGGCCCGCGCCTACGAAAACGCCTGCTACGTTGCCGGGGCGAACCGGGTGGGCGAGGACGTGACGCTGACCTTCGGCGGGGAGAGCCTGATCGTCGGGCCGCGCGGCAAGGTGTTTGCCAACCTGCCAGGTGAGGAGCCGGTCAAGGCGAAGGACTCCGACGGGAAGGCCGAGACGGACGCCAAGAAAAAGGACGACAAACCGGCCACCCAGCCCAAAGAGGGCTACTGCCTGGCGAGCATCGACCTGGACGCGATCCGCAAGCACCGCGAAGACCGCCAGACCCTCCAGAACCGCCAGCCGCCGATCTACCGGGCAATCGTGCGCAAGTATTGATCGGCAGGCTCCAACGGCATCATTCACCGGGCGGTCTCGCAGGCCGCCTTTTTGATTCCCGGCAAGATGGATACAATCTCACCTTAACCGACCCAGAGTACCCGTAGAGGGTAACGGTAAGCACATCCAAACGACACTGGAAAGGCCCTCACCTGTGGACTACATCGACCTGCGCAGCGACACGGTAAGCTGGCCCACCCCGGAAATGCGGGAGGCGATGGCGCGCGCCGCCGTCGGCGACGACGTGTATGGAGAAGACCCGACCGTCAACAAACTGGAGGAGCTGGCCGCTGAGCGGCTGGGCAAAGAGGCGGCGGTGTTCGTCGCCAGCGGCACGATGGGCAACCTGATCGCGACCCTGTCGCACTGCGGGCGCGGCGACGAGATCATCGTGGGGCAGTCAAACCACATGGTGCGCAGCGAGGCGGGTGGGGCGTCGGCATTAGGCGGCGTGCACACCTACTTCCTGCCCATCCAGCCCGACGGCACGCTCAGGCTGGAGGACATCGAGGCCGCTGTACGCGACCCAAACAACCTGCACCACCCGCTGACCCGGCTGGTCTGGCTGGAGAACACCCAGGCCGCCGCGGGTGGGGTACCCCTCACACCCGCCTACACCCAGTCCGTCCGGGAGTTGTGTGACCGGCACGGGTTGCAACTGCACGTGGACGGGGCGCGCATCTGGAACGCTGCCGCCACGCTGGGCTGCGACGTGAAGGAGCTGGCCGGTCCCGCCCATTCGGTCTCCTTCTGCCTGTCGAAGGGGCTGTGCGCGCCGGTGGGGTCGCTGCTGGTGGGGTCGCGCGAGTTCATTGGCCGGGCGCGCCGCAACCGCAAGCTGCTGGGCGGCGCGATGCGGCAGGCGGGCGTGCTGGCCACTGCCGGGATCATCGCGATCAAGAAGATGACGATTCGTCTGGGTGAGGATCACGCCAACGCGCGCCGCCTGGCCGCCGGGCTGTGCC
>JARRJX010000041.1:0-8936 GCA_037388645.1 Chloroflexota bacterium | reverse complement strand
GGAGCAGACCCATTGCGACCGATGGCTGCTTGGTGTAACATCACGCTGTGGATTCGTTAACCGATGTGAAGAAAATGCCGGAACCAACCTGGGAGCGCCACCAGCCGGTGCTGCTGGCCGAGGTGCTGGACGGCCTGGCGCTGAAGCCCGGCGCGCTCGTGATCGACGGCACGCTGGGGGCGGGGGGGCACGCCGAGGCGATGTTGGAGGCGACCGCCCCGACCGGCCACCTGCTGGGCATCGACCGGGACGGGAGCGCGTTGGAGACGGCCAAGACCCGGCTGGCCCGGTTCGCGGGCCGTTTGCAGGTCTGGCATGGCTCGTACGCCGATATGGGCCAGGCCGCTGCCGAGACGGGGTTTGAGGCGGTCGACGCGGTGCTGCTCGACCTGGGGCTTTCCTCATTGCAGCTTGACGACCCCCGGCGGGGGTTCGCTTTCCGCTATGACGCGCCGCTCGACATGCGCTTCGACCGGCGCACGCCGCAGACGGCGGCAGACCTGGTGAACGACCTGCCGGAGGAGGAACTGGCCGAATTGATCCGCGATTATGGGGAGGAGCGTTACGCGCGGCGCATCGCGCGGGCGATAGTATCCGCCCGCCCCCTGCACTCGACGAGCGCCCTGCAAGAGGTGATCGCCCGCGCCGTACCCCCTGCTCGCCACGAGCGGATCCACCCCGCCACCCGGACGTTCCAGGCGCTGCGGATCGCCGTCAACGACGAGCTTGGCATGTTGGAACGGGGGCTGCCTCAGGCGGTCGACCTGCTCAAGCCGGGCGGGCGGCTGGCGGTGATCAGCTTCCACTCGCTTGAAGACCGGATCGTCAAGCAGTTCGTGCGCCGGGAGGCGGCGGACTGCATCTGCCCACCGGAGCAGCCGGTGTGCACCTGTGACCATCAGGCACGCCTGCGCCCGGTCAGCCGCAAGCCGGTGACGGCGGACGCCGCCGAGGTCGACCGGAACCCCCGCGCGCGCAGCGCCAAGCTGCGGGTCGCGGAGCGTTTATGAGGGGCGAAGGGGCAGGCCGATCATGACTGAGCAGCAGCCAAATGGGAACTGGTTCCGGCAGGCGATCCGCCAGGCTCCCTGGCGCACCCAGACCCAGGCGTCCTCGCTGGTGCTGGCGGTGGTGGTGATGGTGGCCGTCATCGGGGCGCTGTACCTGGCCCAGGCCAGCCGGACGGCAGCGGCAGGGCGCAGGCTACAGGAGCTTGAGGTGCAGCGTGAGGTGCTCGAACAGCAGAACGAGCAGCTTCGAGCCGAGATCGCCGCGCTGCGCAGCGTGCCCAGGCTGATCGACGAGGCGCAAGACCTGGGCTTCCACAACGCCAAGCAGGACGAGGTGGACTACATCGTCGTCGAGGAAGTCCCGGCGGCCCTGGGCGCGCCGCCCACCCCCGTCCCAACCGTGACCGAACTGGTGCCCACCTACGACGAAACGCTCGACGGCTGGCTGTCTGAACAGATGGCGGTCTTCCGCGAGCACTTCGGGCTCTTCTGGCAGCGCACCTTTGGCAAGGGAGGCCCACCCCCCGATGGATGAATCGTTTCGCCGACGGCTAAGCTTCGTCAGCGCGATCCTGCTCGTGGCCGCCGCGCTGATCGTATACCGGCTTGTCTCGCTCCAGTTTAACGTCGACACCGAGTATTTCGCTTTCACGGCGCTGACCGAATACCGCTACCAGGTCACCGTTCGCCCGCCGCGCGGGGAGCTGTATGACCGCAATGGGGTGCTGCTGGCAACCAACACGGTGGATTACGACATTGGGCTTTCGCCGATCCTGATTTACGACCCTGAAAGCACGGCTGACCAACTGGCTGAGGTGACCGGGCTGCCCCGCGACGACCTGCTGGAGGATATGACCAGCCAGGAGGAATACGTGCAGCTCATCCACCGGGCCCCGGCTTCGATCGGGCAGGCCGTGCAGGAGCTCGACCTGGACGGGGTGGTCGTCACGCCCATCCCGCGCCGCTACTACCCTCACCAAGTGATGGCCTCACACATCCTGGGCTTCGTCAGCTACGAGGACATCGGCTACTATGGCGTCGAGGGCTATTACGACGACCTGCTGGCGGGCCAGGTGCTGGTCGACGACCAGAGTCGCATCCCGTTCGAGGCGACCGGGGGCGAGGGGTGGCGCTCCGGCTCCGACCTCTACCTGACGATCAGCAGCGAAATCCAATACCTGGCCGAGGACACGCTGGGTAAGGCACTGGAGGAAACCGGGGCCAAGAGCGGCGAGATACTGGTGCTCGACCCGGAGACGGGCGATATTCTGGCGATGGCGAGCCTGCCTGCCTTCGACCCGAACCGGTTCTATTCGCAGGATGCCAAACTGTTCAGCAACCCGGCGATCAACGCCCAGTTCGAGCCGGGCAGCATCATGAAGGTGCTGACGATGGCGATCGCGCTCGACGACGGCGTGGTCTCGCCGGACAGCACCTACAACGACACCGGCGTGATCGAGGTGGGCGGGATCGAAGTGTTCAACTGGGACCGGGTGGCGCACGGTGTCACGACGATGACTGACCTGCTGGGGAAGTCGCTCAACGTCGGCGCGGCCACGCTCAGCCTGCGCACCGGGCCGACCCGCTTTTACGCCGGGCTGGAGAACTTCGGCATCGGCAAGCTGACGGGCATCGATTTGCAGGGTGAGGTGAGCGGCCAGCTGCGCAAGCCAGGTAACGCCGACTGGCACGAATCCGACCTGGCGACCAACTCCTTCGGACAGGGGCTGGCGGTGACGCCCTTGCAGATCGTGACGGCGATCGCCGCGGTGGCGAACGACGGGCTGATCATGCAGCCGCACATCGTCCGGCAGCGAGTCGACCCGGATGGGACGGTCACCACCTTCGAGCCGACCGTGTTGGGCCGGGCGGTATCTGCCGAGACGACCCAGGCCCTGAACCGGATGCTGGCAACCGCGCTGGAAAGGGAATCGTCCCTGGCGCTGGTACCCGGCTACACAATTGCCGGAAAGACGGGCACGGCGGAGATACCGATCCCCGGCGGGTACGACCCGGAGAAGACGATCGCGACCTTCGTCGGTTATGGCCCGGTCGCTGACCCACAGTTCATCGTGCTGGTCAAGCTCGACGAGCCGACCAGCTCGCGCTGGGGCTCGCAGACCGCTGCCCCGGTGTTCAGCTATTTTGTGGAGCGCCTGGTGGTGCTGATGGAAATTCCGCCCGACAACCCGGCTGCGCTGGCCGAGGGTCAGTAGGCCCTGATGGTGTGGATGGTTGGCGGCGGTGCAGGTGGTGACCGATGCCCAGACTGACGGTTGAGTTCCTGCTGGAAGCCCTGAGCGGCGCGGCGTTTGAAGGCAGCCACTTCATCGCCGAGCCGGTGATTGATTCGCGCAAGGCTGCATCCGGCTCGTTGTTCATCGCCCTGGCTGGGGAGAGCGCCGACGGGCACGACTATGTGGGCGACGCGATCCAAAGGGGGGCGGTGGCGGCGCTCGTCGAGCACGCGGTTGAACTGCCGGTCGAACACCAGGTGATCGACCTGCGCGAGGGGGCCGCGCCGCCCGATCCGCCGACCCCGCCGGTCTTGCTGCTGGTCGACGATACGCTGGCCGCCTTGCAGGCGGCGGCCCGCCGCTGGGTGCGTCAGTTCTCAACCCGGATCGTCGGCGTGACGGGCAGCGTGGGAAAGACGACCACCAAGGAGGTCATCGCCGACGTATTGGGCCAGCGTTTCAACACCTTGAGAAGTGAGGCCAGCTACAACAACGAGATCGGCCTGCCGCTGACCGTCCTCCATATGAACGATCAGCACGAGCGCGCGGTGCTTGAGATGAGCATGTACGTCCCCGGCGAGATCGCGCTGTTATGCAACATTGCGCCGCCCCAGGTGGGCGTGGTGACCCTGATCGCGCCGGTTCACCTTGAGCGAGCCAAAAACTTGCAGAACATCATCAATGCGAAAACCGAGCTGGTGCGTGCCCTGCCGCCCGCCCCGGAGGGGGTCGCCGTCCTCAACCTGGAGGATAAGAACGTGATGAGCATGGCGGCGCACACCGAGGCGCGGGTTTTCACCTATGGATTGCAGCCCGCCGCGGACATCTGGGCCGACCAGATCGAGGGCCTGGGGCTGGACGGCGTCCGCTTCTGGCTGCATCACGCGGACGAGCGCCGCCAGATCAAGCTGCCCATGCTGGGCCAGCACAGCGTCCATACCGCGCTGCGGGCTGCCGCCGTCGGGCTGGTCGAGGGGTTAAGCTGGGAAGAGATCATCGCCGGGCTTCAACAAGGGCGCAACCAGCTCCGCCTGCTGACCGTCGAGGGGCCGCACGGCTCGATCATCCTGGACGATACTTACAACGCCAGCCCTACCTCGACGATCGCCGCGCTCAACCTGCTTAACGACCTGATGGAGGGCTGGCGGATCGCGGTGCTGGGCGACATGCTTGAGCTGGGCAGCTACGAGACGACGGGCCACCGACGGGTCGGCGTGCGTGCCGCCGCGGTGGCCGACCTGCTGGTGACGGTGGGTGAGCGGGGCCGGATCATCGCCCAGGAGGCGATCCGCTCCGGTATGCCAGCCGGGGCGGTTGAGCAGTGCGAATCGGCGGAGGAAGCCCTGGCTTACCTGCTGGCCCAGATCCGTTCGGGTGACGCGATCCTGGTAAAAGGCTCGCACGCGGTCGGTATGGAGCGCATCGTTCACGCCCTGGCGAGCGAGGCGGACTGACTGCTGCGAACTGCGGCCAGGGCGAGACTAATACCCATTCTTTCATGATAGTTGGCTGAGAATCATAATCGGACGTGTCTGCCCGGAGTGGTTATCCCGTTATTGAGTAAGAGGTCAAGAGGAGACTCATCACGATGAGGGAAGTGGCGTTCGCGCTGTCCATTGGGGGGTTCACCTTCTTGATCACAGTGATCTGGGGCGGGCCGCTGATCGACGTTTTGCGGCGACTGGGGATCGGCAAACAGATTCGCATCGAGATCGCCGGTATGCACCAGCAGAAGATGGGCACGCCGACGATGGGCGGGCTGCTGATCATCCTCCCCGTGCTGATCGTCACCCTGGGCTTGAACGTGGTCAACCTGCTGGTGGTCAACATCACGGGACGCTCGATCCTGGTGCCGCTCGCCGTCCTGATTCTGTATGGCGGGCTGGGCGCGCTGGATGATTGGGAGGGGATACAGGGGACGCATGCCAGGGGGTTAGGGCTTTCCGCCCGGCTGAAGCTGACCGGACAGATCGCGGCAGCGGTGGTGACCGCGCTCGTCCTTTACTTCGGGCTGGACGTCCACTCGGTGGCGATCCCGACCATTCCCCTTCGCTTTGACATGGGGCTGATGTACATCCCGATCGCCGTATTTGTGATGGTTTCCACCTCAAACGCGGTCAACCTGACCGACGGCCTGGACGGCCTGGCCGGGATCATCACGGCCAGCGCGTTTGCCGCCTACGGGATCATCGCCCTGCTGCAGGGACAGGTGTACCTGGTTCAGTTCTGTTTTACGCTGGTCGGCGCGTGTTTCGCCTTCCTGTGGTACAACGCCCACCCGGCTCAGTTGTTTATGGGGGATACCGGCTCGCTGGCGCTGGGGGCGACGCTGGGCGTGGTGGCCCTGATGACCGGCCAGTGGCTGATCCTGCCGGTGATCGCCATCGTGCCCGTCGCCGAGACGATGTCGGTGCTGCTGCAAGTCGCCTCCTCGCAGCTCAGCCGCCGCCTGTTGGGCCGCGACCTGCGCCTGTTCCGCCTGACACCCCTCCACCACCACTTCGAGCAACTGGGGTGGAGCGAAACGCAGGTCGTGCAGCGCTTCTGGCTGGTCGAGATTCTCGCCAGCATCATCGGTGTGGCGCTGGCGCTGCTCTGAAGCCGTACGAACCACTATAGGCTTTACCACTTTTTTCTTTTTGACCGAATAATCTATAATTACTGTCAACAATATCCCCAATGCCAGGTGCAGAGCCAAAGGAGAGTCTGATGGATACCCACCCCGATCAACGGCGCAAGGAGGAGATCTTGAGCGCCGAGCACGAGGTCTATCCCCCCAGCGAGATTGTGGCCGCCACGGCCAACATCCGGCCCGAACGAGGACGGCTACCTGGTGATCAAACACCCCTGGCCGAGCATGCTGCGCACCGTGTATGGCGACCCTGACCGCTATGTCGACCAGTATTGGAGCCGCTACCGCGAGCAGGGCTGGTATCTGGCCGGTGACTCGGCGCGCAAGGACGAAGATGGCTACTTCTGGATCATCGGGCGCATCGACGACGTGATCAAGGTGTCCGGTTACCGGCTGGGTACGGCAGAAGTGGAGAGCGCGCTGGTCAGCCACCTGGACGTGGCCGAGGCGGCGGGGATCGGCGTGCCGGACGAACTGAAAGGCAACGTGATCTATGCCTACTGCATCCTGCGCGAGGGCGCTGACGACAACCCCGATAGGGTGGACGAATTGAAGCAGCACGTCCGCCACGAGATGGGGCCGATCGCCGTCCCGGCGCACATCGAGCTGGTCGACAGCCTGCCCAAGACACGGAGCGGCAAGATCATGCGGCGCGTGCTGCGGGCGCGGGCGATGGGCCTGCCGGAGGGCGACCTCTCGACGCTGGCCGACTGACCGTTTGTCCGTAATCAGCACGAGGCTCATTCATGGGGACACGGGAAAAACCGTGTCCCTGAGTCTGCTCCGCTTGGCGAAATCCCTGGAATGTTTAGAATTAGTAGTGGATTGGCAATTGGGTTTGGCCTGTCACGTACGTGCCGCCTAAGCGATTGGCTATCGAGTGGATGGATACAGATATTGGTGAGCAGCTTGCACACTTTTCGCTTATCAATGTCGGGTTAATCGTACTGAGCGCTGCTGCTCTGCTTGTTTCGGTTTTATTGGGTTATTGGTTAGTTCGAATCGAATCGTCCAGGGAGTTTCTTGTCTGTCTGGTGCCCATCGTGGTCTTGACTCTTCCACTTCTGCTAGTGGCTTTTTCCAACATATCCGTTGACGCATACGAAAATGGCCTGGTGCTGCGTAAATTATGGAGGGTAAACCGGTACGCTGGCAGGATATTGCAGAGATCCAAACAGGTAGGGAGATCATTAAAGCTGAGAAATCCGACACACCGTTTATCGTCATCCCTATCGGTACATTTATCATTTATTCGCTTCCGGGCCCACGGAAACCTTCGTGGAATTATCGTTCTAGTTTTGTGATTAGAAGCGATGATGGCGAAGAGTTAGTCTTAACAGCCGGTGCTCGCTTGTTCGATCTGGCTTCCTTGATTAACCAATATACCTTTGCACATATCTATAGCCGGATGAAAGACAATCTGGCGCACGGAAGGGCAAATCGCCTGCACGAGCGCATTCGTTACTCAAGGACCGGAATCGAAGGAACGCTCATAAAGGGTACCAGAAGCAGGCGGAGAGAAGAACCCTTCTCGCTTAAATGGAATCAATTCTCTGGCTACCGGATTGTTGAGAGCAGATTTAGCCTGTACGCAGAAGGAAAGCGTCTAGTCACCGTCCCGGTTGAGGAAGTGGTCAACCTGCATGTTTTTCAACAGCTCACCAAAGACATCAAGACATTGAGAGAATTAAATGAGCGAAACGCTCGCCGGTAAACGAGTCGTCATCCTGGGGCTGGCCCGGCAGGGCACGGCCTTAGCCAAGTGGCTGTGCGAGGTCGGCGCGCGGGTGACGATCAGCGACCTGCGCCACCACGACCAACTGGTCGACTCGCTCGACGAGCTGGACGACCTGGACATCACCTACGTGTTGGGAGAGCACCCAGAGTGGATGCTGGACAGGGCCGACCTGCTCTGCCTCTCCGGTGGGGTGCCAGTCGACACCCCTATCGTGCGTGAGGCGCTGAACCGGGGGATCAGGCTCAGCAACGACGCCCAGCTTTTTATGGAGCGCTGTCCCTGCCACGTGATCGGGATCACCGGCTCGGCGGGCAAGACGACCACCACCTCCCTGGTCGGCGCGATGTGCGACGCATCGGGCAGGCTGGCCTGGGTAGGGGGCAACATCGGTAACCCGCTGATCGCCGACCTGCCCTACATCCGCCCGGATGACGTGGTGGTGATGGAGCTGTCCAGCTTCCAGCTTGAGATCATGACCGCCAGCCCGCACATCGCCGCGATTTTGAACGTCACGCCCAACCACCTCGACCGCCACCGGACGATGGAGGCATACCTCGAAGCGAAAGCCCGTATTCTAGATGCCCAGGTGGTCGGCGACATGGCCGTGCTGGGCCTGGACGACCCGCTCGCCGCCTCGCTCGCCGGGCGGGCTGAGCATGGGATAGCTTATTTCAGCGGCAGATCGCCAGTTGACGTCGGCGCGTGGCTGGTCAACGATACGGTCGGCGCATGGCTGGTCAACGATACGCTGGTCTGCCGCCCGCGCTTCGACCTGCCGATGGAAAAGGTGTGCACGATCTCTGACATCAACCTGCGCGGTTATCACAACGTGCTGAACACGCTGGCGGCGTGCGCGATCGCCGGGGCGGCGGGCGTGCCCATCCCGGCGATGACGGAGGCGATCAGAAAATTCCAGCCTGTCGAGCACCGCCTGGAGGTGGTGCGGGAGGTCGACGGGGTGACCTGGATCAACGACTCGATCGCCACCGCCCCAGAGCGGGTGATCGCCGCGCTGCGGGCGTATTCGGACAGGCCAGTCGTGCTGCTGCTCGGCGGGCGGGATAAAAAGCTGCCCTGGGGCGACCGGGCCGCGCTGGCCCTCCAGGTGTGCCGTGCTATTATTACCTTTGGTGAGGCCGCGCCGATGATCGCCCAGATCGTTGGTGAGCTGCGGGACGCGCAGGGACGGCAGGTGCCTGTCGAGCAGGTTGGCAGCCTGGCGGAGGCAATCCAGATCGCCCGGCAGGCCGCCCAGCCGGGGGACGTGGTGCTGCTCTCTCCGGGCGCGACCAGCTACGACGCGTACCTGGACTTCGCCG
>JARRJX010000040.1:0-8453 GCA_037388645.1 Chloroflexota bacterium | reverse complement strand
CTGAGCGACAAAGTCATCCCGGCAGTGTACTCTTCACAGATTTGTGATCTGCACGGGGAGATCGACCTGGTCATCGGGTGTGGCGACCTGCCATATTATTACCTTGAGTACGTCGTCTCCATGCTCACCGTGCCGGTCGTATACGTGTATGGCAACCACGACGGGCTGCGCTACGCGGCAAACGGGCAGGTCGTCCACGCCCCGCTGGGCTGCATCTCGCTTGAGGGGCGCACGTTTCAGCACGAGAACCTGCTGCTGGCCGGGCTGGGCGGCTCGATCCGCTACCGCCCGAACGCGCGCAACCAGTACACCGAGGGCGAGATGCTGATGCGCGTCATCCGGCTCGTGCCGAAACTGCTGATGAACCGGCTGCGCTATGGCCGCTATCTGGATATTCTGGTCGCTCATTCGCCGCCGCTGGGCATTCACGACGGCCCCGACCGCGTGCACACGGGATTTAAAAGTTTCTTGACGTTGATGCGCTATTTTAAACCCCGGTACTTGCTGCACGGGCACAAGCACATTTATGCACGGAGAATCGTGCACAAAACGGACTACTACCAGACAACTGTTGTTAATGTATATCCGAGACTAGTGATGGAATGGGATGGTAGCAATAATGAATAGCGACTCTTCTGCGATGGCGCAGCTTGCTTACAACCGCGCCCGCAACAAAGCGATCTGGCGAGACTTCTGGGCCAGGTTACAGGGCAGGCCAAACGACCTGCTGGCCTTCGACGACATACGGGAAAAGCTGCGGGTGGGCGGCCCGATCTACAAGGGCCTCCAGACCATCCCGATCAAGCAGATCGTGGGCAGCGTCGACCGCTACATGGATTTCGACCGGGCGTTCCTGCCCAGCCAGACGTACACCGACCACCGCTGGCGCCGGATCGGCACCGCCTACTTCGAGGACATCATCCTGCCCCCGGTCAGCCTTTACAAGGTGGGCGATGCCTACTTCGTGGTGGACGGCAACCACCGGGTAAGCGTCGCCCACGAGCTGGGGCGGGAATTCATCGACGCCGAGGTGTACGAATGCCCGGTGCGCATCCCGGTCGCCCCCGACATCGAGCCAGAATCGCTGGAGCAACTGAGCGAGCGGGTGCAGTTCCTGATGCAGACCGGGCTGGACCGGCTGGGGGATAAGGTGGATATCGAATTATCGATTGACGGCGCTTACCCGCTGCTGATCGAGCACATCGCCATGCACCGGTACTTCCAGTCGGTGGAGTGGTCGCGTGATTTCACGTTCCAGGAAGCCGCGGTTCAATGGCTCGAGGAGGTGTACCAGCCCACCATCCAGGTGATACGCGAGACCGGCATCCTGGACGAGTTCCCCGGACGAACGGAGACCGACCTGTACCTGTGGGTGGTTGAACACCTCTACTACTTACGGGAGCAGTTTGGGGAATCGATCACCACCGAGGACGCCGCACGCAACTTCGCCTCTCAGTTCACACCGCGCCCCCTCAAGCGGCTGTGGCACCATTTGACAGGGCACGCCATCCCCCAGGATGAGACCCACCCGGACCACACCTGAGCAGCGTGCCGGGCCTTACCCAATAGCAACTAAAAGAGCACCCTTTGATGGGTGCCCTTGATACTTTTACCGGATACGGGCCACGGCTAATAGGCGTTGTCTGGCCCGCCAAATACCATCGAGACTGCCGTACGCACGATGATCTTGATGTCCAGCCAGAGCGACCAGTTCTCGACGTACCACAGGTCATACTTAGTGCGCTCGGCAATCGAGGTGTTGCCGCGCAACCCGTTGACCTGCGCCCAGCCGGTCAGGCCGGCCTTTTCGCGGTGGCGATCCATGTAGCGGGGGATGCTCTGGCGGAATTTCTGGACGTAAATCGGGCGCTCAGGGCGCGGCCCGACCAGGCTCATATCGCCCAGCAACACGTTAATCAACTGGGGCATCTCGTCGATGTTTTTCTGCCTGAGCCAGCGCCCCAGAATCGTCCGGCGGGGATCGTCCCTGGTCGTCCAGCCCGGCCCCTCTTTTTCGGCGTCGAGGCGCATCGAGCGGAACTTGATGATCTGGAACGGGCGGCCATCCAGCCCCATCCGCTCCTGGCAGTAAAACACCGGTCCGGGCGACTCGAGGCGGATCAGGAAGGAGAGGAGCATCATCAGCGGCGACAGGATCACCAGCCCGATCCCGGCCCCGATGATGTCCAGGCCGCGCTTCAGGCTGAGCTTCCAGCCCCGTAATTGAATGTCGCGGACGTTGAGCAGCGGCATGCCGCCCAGATCGTCAATCGACACGCCGGTGGTGATAAACTCGAACAAGTCGGGGAAGATTTTGATCGCCACGCTGCCGCGCTGGCACATGCTCACCAGGCGGATCGTCTCGCTGCGCTTGGTGCCCTCCGGCAGGGCGATGATCACCTGCTGGATGTCGTGTTTGTCGATGATGTCCGGCAGGTCGTCTATCGTGCCCAGCATGGATGCGCCGCTGATCTCCTGCGATTGGTCGTCGCCGTTGACCACGCCGACCAGGTCGTACCCCAGATAGGGCGACCACTGAATCTTCTGGATGATGGCCCGTGACGCTTCGCCCGACCCAACCACCAGCATCCGGTCGCGCCCGATGCCGCGCATGCGCAGGCGCTGCCAGATGCGCCGGTGCAGCTCGCGGCCCAGGGCGATCAAGCCGACGCTCAGGAACCAGGCGTACAGGATCATCGCGCGGGGGAAATCCAGCTCGAATATGCTGTTCTTGAAGGTCAGCGTGGAGATCGCGACGGCCAGCATCGTGCCAATGCTGACCGCGCCACACACCGCGTATATCTCGTCCACCCGGGAGGAGGCCCGGACGACGTGATACAGCTTGTTGAAGTAGAACACGGCGATCACGCTAACCAACTGGACGACCATCATCGGCACATAGGACAAGAAGCTGACGACCGAGACCGTGGGGTTAGGGAAGGGGATCACCAGACGAAGCTGGTAGGCGAGCACAAAACCGGCAGCGGTCATGAGCAGGTCAAACGCGATCTTGGAAAGGATGTATAACGCCCGTATGCGTGTATTCATGCCTTTGTCCCTACTTATTTCCTGGCCGAAAACGAAGGGTAAAGCTCAGGCCACAAACGCGGCCCTCCCCAGACGGAGAGACCGGCGAGAACCAGCAGATGGGCCAGCGACCCGGTCTGAGCGCGATAGTGCTTCCGGTAAAATATCCAGAACGCCCGCACAAACTCCAACTTAGCCCGCTTACTCTGGCGGCTGGCCGCACGCTTGACGTGTTTGACCTGCACCGCCGGATAATAGACAACCTTCCAGCCAGCGTCTTTGATGCGTTTCGCCCAGTCGAGGTCTTCCCCGTACATGAAGAAGTCCTCGTCAAGCAGCCCGACCTGGGCGACTGCCTCACAGCGCACCATCATGAAGGCTCCCACCACCGAATCGACCTCAGCCGTCTCGTCCTCGTCCAGGAAGGTCAGGTTGTATCGGGCGAACCGGCGGCTGCGCCTGAACAGCCGGGAAAACCCGATCAGCCGCCAGAAGGCCACCTCAAGGGTCGGCTCGCTGCGGCGGCAGGCCAGGTCAAGCGAGCCGTCGGGCAGGACGAGCTTCGGGCCAGCGACGCCTACCTCAGGGTGGCCGTCCATGAACGCCAGCATTTTCCCCAGGGCGTCGGGAGGAAGCTCGGTATCCGGGTTGAGCAGCAGGGCATAACGTGGGGCCTGGGCAGACGCCTGACCCGGCTCATCCACGTATCCCAGCGACCTGAGACCCAGGTTGTTCCCCGCCGGATAACCCACGTTGCCCTGTCCGCTGATCAGCTCCGCCTGGGGGAATGCCTCCGCCACGGCTTCGACGCTGCCATCGGACGAGCCGTTATCGACCACCACGACACGATAGGAAAAATCTCCAACGCTGGCGAAAACCGTTTCAAGGCAGCGTTGGAGGTACGTCCGGGTGTTCCAGTTAACGATGATTATGCCTAGATCAAGCATGGGGTCGCGATTCTAGCACGGGGCATATCCCCCAGCAACAAATGAGAATTTAGTACTATCCAGGACTTGGGAGGGATTTACGACACAGACAATCTGATATTAATTTGAAACTTTTTAGGACTTGAGGGGGATTTACAGGCACGGATAAGCTGATATCATATGAAGGATTTGTGAAATCCTAAAAATTAGGGCACCATTTTCACAATATTTCCGTTATATCTAGTGAGGATAGGAAATGATGAACAACCATATAACCCGTACTACGGCCAAGAGCATGTGGCCGCTATTTCTGGTCGGTCTAGTGGTGGTCCTCGTTATGGCAGGCTGCGGCGGACTACCCGGCTCTGGAGGTGGCGATCAGGCAACGGCACCGCCAGAAAGGGAAGAGAGCGAACCGATCAACCCCCTGCCCACGCCATTACCTGCCGAGGACGTTGGCGAGGAGGCGGCGAGCGCCGCGAAGGATACGCCGGAAGGGACGTGGACGAACTACTTACGCGACATCATCGCCGAGCAGGTATCCGACCGCGCACAGAAAATCACGTTGTTGGAGCGGTACCAGGACCCGGCCATCACGAAGGCCAACCTTGAGGGGCTGGTCGAGGACATCGACCTGGTGGAGGATCGCACGGAATTCAACACAGGCGGCGGCCTGGCGAACTCCAACGCAGACTTCGACATCCGCCTGACCTATGCGAATGGGGACACCGACACGCAGACCTGCCGCGTTCAGGTGAACATGGAGTATAACGAAGACGATGGCGTCTGGTACGTCATCAACCCAGCACCGCTGCAAATATTCGCAGCCTGTGGGTAACAATCGCATGAACTAACACGGCACAACCCAACCGGTTCTGCGATTGCTACCAATTCACATCGTTCGACGTATGTATTGGTAGAAGGTAGGAGGTAACCTGATGGACAATCGCGCAGACCGGGTGAAAGAAAAGGGGTTGATTGCCGGTATTTCGTTTCTGATACTTCTGGCGCTCAGCGTGGCTACCGTCATCAGGATATTTCTGATAGGGTAACAGGCAAAGCTGCCGGACAACCTACAAAAGAGTCTATTAGTAAGCTCGCCGCCCAGGTGGGATGGGCTTGCATGTGTGTGGAGAAATCCCTAACAGGCAGCTTGCGGATAGACATGGCCCAGAAGTGAAGATGCCCGACTCCAGGAGCGGGCATCTTTCTGTTTTATCTCGAAATCACAGCCGGTCAGGCACCAATCAATTGGGGATCACCTCGGCACCGGCAGGCGCATACCCTGGCGCGACCTGGTAGATCGCCTGCCAGGGCACGTACTGGCTCAGGAAGGTGTCCTGGTAGAGGATTTCACCGTCCCGATAGACCGTCCGGTAAACGGTCACGTCCGCGCCATCAATGGCATAATCGACCTGGCGGGACTGCCCAGGGGCGAGGTCCGGGTTCTCCTCGTAAAGCGTCGGGCCGTGGGGAACGACGTTTGTGATGACCGGCCCTTCCTTCTGCACCGTGCGGCCATCGCCGGTGCCGTAGAAGCGGAAGGTCAGCGTGGCGTTATTAAGGTCGACGTAGGATTCGATCAACAGGTAGGTGTCTGTGTCGTTGGTGAAGCGCAGGTCGACCAGAGGCGCATAAACCGTGGCATCCATGCCCGCCCCTTCGCCGACCTCGTAATACCCAACCCGGTATCCGTGCGACCAGCGCTCGTTGATCGGGAACCCGGCATAGAAAGCCGCCTGAAACACAGTGGTGCTGACCTGGCAGGTGCCGCCCCCTACCCCGTCGATCGTGCGCCCGTTGTAGATGATCAACGCCGTCTCGAACCCTGACTCCAGGCTGACGTCCCCCAGATAGTGGTTGAAGGAGAACTCCTGATGCGGCTCGATCACGATGCCGTGGAAACGGCTGGCGGCGGTCTGTATGTTGCTGCGGCGTGCGCTAGAAGAACCGCGATAATAGGTCGTCGCCGAGGAGACCAGCTCCGTGATCCCCAAATCCTGCGCAGTGAGAGTATCGGCGATAGCAGGCTCGATCGTCTCGAACACCAGCGGCACGGCGTGCTCCCCGGCGATCACCGCCTGGCTGATCATCTGGACGCTGGCGGGAACGTCCAGGCTGCGGCCCTCCACGCTGTCGGCGATAGGCTGAAGCTCGCGGCTCTCATCGTCGAACACGAAGCGAGCGTTGACGGGATCGCGTGCCAATTGGGGAGCGAGAGGGGTGAGGAAAGCCTCCAACTGCCCCTCGTCCAGGCGGACACCATACGTCGTCTCCCCGCCATCAGCCCCCTGGACAGGCTCGATGAGCAGCATGCCCGCCACCGAATCCCTCGGCGCAACCCACGGGCCGGGGTCGTCCGGGAGCGGATCGCCGATCTGCACGACCAGGTCTTCGGAGAGTATGGTATTCACCAGGGCGGCAGCGTCCTGGGCATCGGCGATCTGGGGCGGCGTCTCGACCACGACCAGGCTCACCTCGCCGCTCTCCAACTCGACCACCTGCTGGCCCAGCGAGGCAAGTGTCGACTGCATGTCAACGGTACGCCCGATCTGGCTGGGCGTGGCCGTGGCGGTCAGGTTGTCGATCACGACCTGGGCGTCGATCGCGGGGCGGTTGATCTGCGCGGCGATCTGCTGCAACTGCACATCGGCGGCCCGCTGGTCGAACACGACCACCGGCGAGACAACGATCCCCTGACGCCGGGCGGTGAACTGCTGGCCCAGGCTGGCAAAAAGTTTGGTATCTCGGCCCACCTCGTAGGCCGCCTGGACGGTGCGCTCGATGTCGAACTGCACACCCAGGTCACCCGCGGTCATCGGCCAGATGTTCTGCCCATCGCGGAAGGTGATAGTGACGGTCTGAGGATAGTGAAACTGCCCATTGAGAGCCGAGGCCGCCTCGGAAGGCGTCATGCCGCTCAAATCGACCCCCCAGACGCTCACGCCGGGGTAAATCAGGCCGTCATAGTAAATCTGGTAACCGGCCACAAACAAGGCAGCTACCAGGTTGGTCAGTATCAGGAGGGAAACGATCACCAGCGTCACGCGGGAGAGCATCAACTGCCTGCGGGGAGGCTCACCATACCGCTCATCCAGATAGGCACGCTGGTCGCTCAATGTTGACATGCAGTACCTTCGTCTTCAACTATGTAACTGTGTTCAATACGATCGACAGCGCCGATCAGGTGATTCAGGTAACCGGTAGAAGGAATTCTCTTTCTCCAGGAACGACGAAAGAATTTCTTCAGAATTTGAGTGTAGCATGAAAGGGATACACGTACAACGACGCTGCGCGAGGCCGAACGCATGATTGAGCGGCGACGATTCCACCCACACCCCGGAGTAAGAGGGCCGGTTTTCGCGCCGTCCAGGCTGTACAGCAGCAGATCGGTCAAGAGCCAGTCGGAGGCCCCTGGCGGGCGGCCCTAGCGGGCAGGAGAGGACATGAACGACAGCGTGATCACTCCCGGTTTTCTTGAAGGCACCGCATTCCAGCATTACCCCGCCGCCATGTTCCCTACGATCCACCCGGCTCACTGGCTGACCTCCCATATAGCGGTCGGCGGGTGGAGCCAGCTGCGCCGCCTGATAGTAATGCTCACCTCCCACAAGACGCGCATCGCGCCTCACAACGGCTTCACTTGGCACCCACACCGAGGGCTGGAGATCTATACCTGGGTGCTGGAAGGGACGCTCTACCACGAGGATACGACCGGCGGAAAGGGCGAGATCAACCCCGGAGAATTGCAGCGGATGTTCTCCGGCGACTGGATCGAGCACCAGGAGCTGAACCTGGGCGACGAACCCACCCGCGTGATCCAGATATGGTATGCGGCGGACGAGGCACACCGGGGCCTGTCACCCCATTACCAGCAGGTCGGGCGAGGAGACCTGCCCATCTTACTGTCTGACGGCGTCCAGACCTACACGTTGATCGGCGGCAGCTCCCCGATGGAGCAGCACATGACGGGCCGCCTGACGGCGACGACGGTCGCCCCCCATCACAGCGCAGAGATCGTGCCCCCACGGGAGGGCGAAGACCTGTTCCTGTACATCACGGATGGGGCTGGGCAGGCTGGGCGAAATGAGGATACAATCCCGCTGGGCCAATATGACGTGATCGTGGCCCGCCCGGAGGTGGAGCCGGTGGCGCTGAGCGCCGCAGGCGACGCGCCGCTGCATTATCTGAGCTTCTACCTGCCGAGCTTTGTCTCCTGACCTCAATCAAACCCAGGAAGCGAGCAGGCCCAGAGAAATCCACATCCCACCCCGCAAGAAGCCAGCCGACGACGACGGCTACTTCGAGGTGCTGACCCAGGCGGTTTTCCAGGCGGGTTTTAGCTGGCAGGTGGTGCGCGACAAGTGGGCCAATTTCCGGCGCGCCTTCGACGACTTCGACTTCGAGGCGGTCGCCCGGTACGACACGCGGGATATCGACCGGCTGGTCGCAGACGCGGGGATCGTGCGCAACGCGCGCAAGATCGAGGCCACGATCGAG
>JARRJX010000039.1:10688-14818 GCA_037388645.1 Chloroflexota bacterium | reverse complement strand
ACCCGCCTACCGGAACGTGACGGTGGTGTTCTCGGCCCTGGAAAGCACCGGCCCGGCAGCAGCCGCCGCCCTCAGCCCCTTGACCGAGCACGACTCCGTCAGCGTGCGCCGCCTGCTGGTCGACGTGATCGAGCGGAGCGGCTCCTCGGAAGCGATCCCAACCCTGGCAGCGCTGTGCCTGGACGGCGACTCGGACGTGCAGCGCAGCGCGCTGGACGCGATGGCCGGGTTGGACAGCGCCGAGGCGGCGGCCCAACTCATGGCGCTGGCTAACCAGGTGCCACGCATGTGGGTGGTGCGCTCGCTGGCGACGATGACCCACCCGGAGGCGGTGGGGAGCCTGCGCGCGCTGGCCCCGGAAGCGACCACCCTGCGTGGGGTGCTGCTTGAGGACAACCGCCAGCCCCTCCCCAGGGCGCTCGTGCAGCTCGTCGAGGAGCGCTATTTTGGGGACGAGTCCGGCTGGGGCTGGCAGGCGATCAGCGCCCGCGCCAAGACGGACGCTGAGGGGACGTTTGCGCTGACGGTGATCGGCGGCGACGACCTGGCCCAGGCGCATCTCAAAGTGACGACACTGCCCCACCAAGCGGGCGTGGACAGCGAGACCTTCCTGGCAGAGCTGCCCCTGGCGAAGGGGCGCTTCCATTACGTCGAAGCGCGGATCGACCGCTTTTTTGGGCGGCTGGTGGCGCAGGTCGAGCAGGTCGACGGCTGAGCAGCCCCCGCAGCCACCGATTGCCCGCCCGATCGGCACGGGCTATAATCTGCCGCACTTTGAGGACGACGGGCCGGGACAGACCCCTCAACCGGCCCGCTTTGTTGTGACGATCTGTCCGGGTTTATAGGTCTAACCATGAAACGTCTGCCACTCTCCCTGCTCGTGTTCGCATTGCTCTTCACCGCCTGCGGCCTGCTGCCGGGCGGCAGCGACTCGCCAGGAGTCGGGCCTGCTGTAGGCGAGCAGCCCGAATCGGCAGCGCCCGATCTGAGTGAGCCGGACGGCGTTGTCCAGACCTTCCTGAACGCCTGGATGGCCGGGGACTACGAGGGGATGTACAGCCTGCTCTCCCCGAACAGCCAGGCGGAATACTCCCTTGAGCAGTTCGTAGACATTTACACCAGCACGGCGACGACGATGACTCAGTTCCAGAACGGCGGTGTCGAGGCCTCCCCACAGTCGGTGCTGGAAACCGGCACGACCGCCCAGGTAGCCTTCCACGTGGTCTACCACACCCAGGTGCTGGGCGACATCGAGCAAGACCTGGAGATGCAGCTCGTCTTTGGCGACCGCTGGGGGATCGCCTGGACCCCCGCCCTGATCTTCCCCGAGCTGGCCGGGGGGAACATCCTTCAGCTTGAAGTGGAGACCCCGGCCCGCGCCAACATCTACGACCGCAACGGGCTGTGGATGGTCTCGGCAAACGCCTCGGCGCTGACCCTGCAGATCGTGCCCGGCGAGATCAGCACGGCGTTCGAAGACCAGATGTTAGAATTCCTCAGCGAGCTGCTCCGCATGTCGGTGGCTGACATCCGGCAGAACTACGAGGGGCTGCCGGATGACTGGTTGATCTCGCTGGGAGACGTCGACCTTGAGACTTTCAACGAGGTGCGGAACATCTACTTCAGCTATCCCGGCCTGTACGTTAGCGAGAAAACGGGCCGCCGCTACTTCAACCTGCTGGCCCCACACGTCCTGGGCTACACCGGCTTCATCCCCGCCGAGCAGCTTGACGCTTATAAGGCCCAGGGATACCAGGGCGACGAGATCGTCGGGCTGAGCGGGCTTGAGCAGTGGGGGGAGGATTACCTCTCCGGGACGCCCGGCGGCGTGCTGAGCGCCTACACCTCCGGCGGCCAGTACTTTGGAGCGGTCGCCCAGCGCGACCCCCAGCCCTCGCAGAGTATCTACTCGACCCTGGACCGCGATTTGCAGATCATCGTGCAGGACGCGATCGAGGACGCCTACCGGGCGAGCCAGGATACCTGGGCTCCAACGGCGGGAGGTGCGGCGGTGGTGGTGGTCGACGTGAACTCCGGGGATATACTGGCGATGGCGAGCTACCCCTACTTTGACCCGAACGTCCTGCACCCATACAACGACCACCCACTGCGGACAGACACCTACCTGACCGACATGTTCAGCGACCCGCTGCGCCCCCTGCTGAACCGGGCGACGCAAGGCCAGTATCCACCCGGCTCGATCTTCAAGATAGTCTCCATCTCGACCGCGCTGGGCAGCGGGCTGTTCGACGCCAACTCCCTGTATACCTGCACGGGCACCTGGACGGAGCTTGGCACGAACAACGTCCGCTACGACTGGCTGGAAGGCGGGCACGGCACGCTCACCTTGCCCCAGGGGCTGACCGCCTCGTGCAACCCCTGGTTCTACCACATCGGGCTGACAACCGGGCGAGAGGATTTCAACCTGCTGCCTCGCTACGCGCGGGAGTTCGGGTTGGGTTCGGAAATGAACATCGAGATCGCGGAAGAGCCGGGCCTGATCCCGGACCCGGACTGGCTTCAGCAGACGGAGGGTGCGCAGTGGGACGTGTCGGACAGCGTGAACATGGCGATCGGCCAGGGCGCGGTGCTGACCACGCCGCTGCAAATCGCCATGATGGTCGCGACCATCGCGAACGGCGGCACGCTTTACCAGCCGCACCTGGTCGACCGGGTCGGCCTGATCGGCGAGGACCCGTCGCTGGTCGTCGAGCCAACCGTCCTGCACAGGCTCTCGCTGAGCGAAGGGGACATCAACACGATCCGGGCAGCCATGCGGAACGTCGCCATCGATCCGAACATCGGCACGGCACAGTGGCGGCTGGGCAGTCTGCAGATACCGGTAGCGGGCAAGACCGGCACGGCGCAGGTCTCCACCCCCGGCGCGCCGCCAAACGCCTGGTTTGGCGGGTTCGTCCCCTACGACGACCCTGAGATCGCCATTGCAGTGGTGGTGGAGAACGGCGGGCAAGGTTCCAGCGTGGCCGCGCCGATCTTCCGGCGCATCGTCGAGAAATATTATGGGCTGAGCGTGCTGCCTTACCCCGACGACTGGGGCGACCCGGAGCTGTTTGACTTCGTGTCCGATGAAATCGGCGAATAAAAAGCGGACGTAATAAGAAAAGCCCCCGGCCAGACGATGCCTGGGGCTTTTTTATGCCAGACCACCGGCGAAGGCTCAGACGTTGTCCATCTCACCGCGCACGGTGTGATAGAGCACGTCCGCCCGCAGCTCCTGCAGCGCGTAACACGGCCCGCCCAGTTGATCGGCCAGTTTCTGGGCCAGCCCTTGGTCGAAGCTGACGTGTTCCATGTTGACCACGATCGACTTGATCCCCGCGTCCTGAATCTGCCCGGCGACCAGGGCGGCCTCTTTTTGGGGCGGCAGGTGGCTCATCGCGACGTTCCCCGCGCCGTCGGTGAGCACGATCATCAGCGGCATGGTGTCGGGGTGGGAGAGGCGATCCTGCTCGAAGACGTGCTGGGCCAGCTTCAGCCCAGCGGAGAGAGGCGTCTTTCCGCCTACCGGGATGTCGGCCAGCGCCTTCTGAGCGAGCGTGACCGAGTTGGTAGGCGGCAGCACCACCCGCGCCTGATCTTTCTGGAAGACGATCAGGCCCACCCGGTCGCGGCGCTGGTAGGCGTCGGTCAGCAGCGACATGATCGCGCCCTTGGTGGCCTCCATGCGCTCGGCCACGGCCATGCTCCAGGAGGCGTCGACCACAAAGAGCACCAGGTTGGCCTGCTTTTTGACCCGCACCTTACGCTGCAAATCCTCCTTGCGCAGGGCGAAGGCCAGCTTTCCTTTCTCGCGCTCTAACTGGTGGGGGGCAGCCGCCCGGATGGTGGCGTCGAAGGCGATGTCGTCGGTTTTGCCGTTGGCCGGGCGGGATTGGATGTACCGTCCGCGCTTGCGCTCGGTGCGGGTGCGGCTGCGGCGTCCGCTTTGCCGCCGGGAGAGCTTGTCGATCGGGGTATCGAGGCGCTTGGCGACCTTGAACTCCTGCCCGATCGCGGTCTTTTGCCCGCCTTCCCACCACCGCTCGTCGGTGTGGGCAAAGGGGTCCTGCCGGGATGGCTCAGAGGCGCTGCTGGGGGGACTCTCCTCCGATTCGGCGCTCTCGTTCAGC
>JARRJX010000039.1:0-10661 GCA_037388645.1 Chloroflexota bacterium | reverse complement strand
CCTGCTCAAGGCGCTCCTCCAGGTCGTGCAGGCTGACCTCAGACTGCTGGAAGGGAGTGCGCTTGAGTCGGTGGGGCAAGGCCAGCTCCGCTGCCATCAGGATGTCTTGCTCGGTGATCGACTCACGCCCGGCCAGGGCCGCGTGGGCGCGGGCCGCTTTGAGGATCACCAGATCGGCGCGGTGTCCATCGACGCCCAGGCTGGCGGTGAGAGTGGCGATTGTCGAGAGATCGCTCTTCGTATATGCGATCTGATCGATGTTCTCCTTCGCCCGGACGATCTCGTCGGCCAACCGCTGCTCGTGGATCATCACTCCGCCCGGAAGCCCTCCGGGTCTTGCTCGTAGGCGATGTGGCGCTCCAGGATAGCCACTCGATCGACAGGGTTGCTCAGCCCGCGCACGTCCACGCAGAGCGCGAAACGGTCGAGGAGCTGGGGGCGCAGGTCGCCCTCCTCTGGGTTCATGGTGCCGACCAGGATAAAGTGAGCGGGGTGGGTAAAGCTGATCCCCTCCCGCTCGACGACGTTCACGCCCATTGCCGCCGAGTCGAGCAGCAGGTCGACGACGTGGTCGTCTAACAGGTTCACCTCGTCGACGTACAGGATTCCCCGGTTGGCCGCAGCCAGCACGCCGGGGTCGAAGTGGCGCTCGCCCTGCTGGATGGCCTTCTCGATGTCCAGCGTGCCGACCACCCGGTCTTCGGTGGCGCTGACCGGCAGGTCGATCAACCGGATGCGGCGCATCTCGATAGGCAGCGAGCCGTTTGACCCATTCTCCCGCATGCAGACATTGCACAGGTCTTGCGGGTGGGCGGGATCGCAGCTAAATGGGCACCCACTCACGACCTCGATCTCTGGCAGCAGCGCCGCCAGCGCACGGGCCGCCGTGCTCTTGGCCGTGCCTTTCTCACCTCGAATCAACACCCCACCGATTTTTGGATGGATGGCGTTCAACACAAGAGCGCGTTTCATGCGCTCCTGGCCGACGATAGCGGTAAATGGGAAGATGGTGGTCATATGAGATTTTTTCTTCCGGTCGTAGTGGTCTCTCAACAATCAGCGTCACGTTCAATGGGATTATACCGATCCTGAGTTGCAGGAACCAACCGAACTGCCGCCGTGGGCGGGCATTATCAGCATTTCTCACGTCATATAGGAACAGGAAGACGGCTGCCGTACGCGATCTCGCCTGGCTTGACAGGGAGACAGGGGTTACTTGAGCCTGGCGCAAGAATGTGAGCGCCGCTGGCTGCACGCATCAGATCGACCTGTCAGGCCCTCCACGGGCACAGATTCAGGGCTATCCGAGCAAGGTGGCGGCCAGAAGCGCATAGGCCTGAGCCGCCTCGGCCACGTCGTCCAGCGAAACGCGCTCTTGCGAGGTATGCGCGAGCACCGGGTCGCCGGGGCCGAAACCAACGGTGGGGATATTGGCCTCGCCCATGCTGAAGACCCCATCCGAGGAGAAGAACCAGTGTCCGATGGTGGGCATGGTCTTGCGGACGGCCTGGACCGCTGCGAAGGTGGTCTGGATCAAGGGATGATTCTCGTCGATCACCCAGGCATTGAACGCCTCACGTATCTGGTACTCGTACCCGGTATACGAGGTAACGGTGTATTCGTTGACCTCCACGTCGGCCACGATCCCTTCCCGCTCGATGATGCTTTCCAGCTGGGCATGGGCACGGGCCGCCGTCTCGCCGAGGGTCAGGCGGCGGTCGACGTAAAAAGTGCAGGAGCTTGGAATGGCGTTCAGGCTGGGCTCCTGGCTCTCGATATGCGTCACGGCGACCGTTCCAGGCCCTAAGAACGGGTCGCTGGGCAGGTCGACGGATAACAGATCGATGCCGAAGATCATGCGGGCAGCCGCCGTGATCGCGTTATGCCCCAGGTCGGGGTTGGCGGCATGGCTGCTCTTGCCGTGCGTGGTCACCTTGAACAACATCCGGCCCCGGTGCCCGCGCATGATCTGCAAATCGCTGGGCTCGCCCAGGATCACCCAGTCAGGCCGGATGCCTTCCTTTTCAACCAATATCCTCAGCGCCGCGCCGTCATAACGTTCCTGCTGCACCAGAAAGGTGAGCACCAGGTCGCCGTGGAGTGGCGTCCCGCTCTCGGCCAGCCGCTTGGCAGCATAGATCATGGCAACCAGCGACGCCTTCGCGTCACACGCGCCCACACCATACAGGACGCCGTCCCGGATGGCCGCCTCGTACGGGTCGAACGGCCAGCCTTCGGCAGCCGGCTGTACGGTATCCATGTGCGCGTCAAACAGAACTGTCGGCCCCGCGCCATCGCCAAGGCGTAATATCACATTCCCAATATCGTCGACGGTGACCCGCTTACAACCAAGCTCATTCAGGTGTTCCTCGATCAGCAGGGCGACATCCTGCTCCCACCCGGACGGGCTGGGCGTCTGCACCAGTTGTTGGAAGAACCGGGTCATCTGGTCGTACTCGTCTGGGTTCAGCGCTAATTGCTCCAGGGCATCAAGGCTGTGAGAGGAGAGTAATGGGGAACCAGACATGCTTAATACGCTCCGTGACCTAGAAGAACATACGGGATAGTTTGAAGCAAAATACGAATCTCAAGGTCGAGTGACCAGTTCTCAATGTAAAATATATCCAACAGCACCATCTCTTCAAAAGGCACATCACTCCGACCGCTGACCTGCCACAGTCCGGTTATCCCCGGCAGGACGCTGATGCGTTGCATCTGCCAGGGCTCGTATTGAGCCACTTCCTCCGGCGTGCCGGGTCGAGGCCCAACGATGCTCATCTCGCCGCGTATCACGTTAATGAGCTGGGGCAGCTCGTCAATGCTGGTGCGACGCAGCCATTTGCCTACCCTGGTCACACGCGGGTCACGCTTGACCTTGAAGAGCGGGCCATCCGCCTCGTTGAGAGCCTCCAGATCGGCCTGCATCTGCTCCGCGCCCTCAACCATCGAGCGGAACTTCAACACGTGGAAGGGACGGCCATCTTTGCCAACCCGCCGCTGCTTAAAAATCACCGGGCCGGGCGAGTCCAGCTTGATGAGCAAGGCGACAACCGTGAACAGGATCAGCATAAATGGGATCGCGATAATGCTGATGCTCAGGTCGATCACACGCTTCACCAGGAACGCCACCTGGCTCAGGCGCACCGGCGCGGTGCCGATCAGGGGGATACCGCTCAAGGTGTCCAGGTCGACCCGCCCCATACGCTGCTGAAAGACGTCCGGCACCACACGGACGGGCACGTTACCCCGCTCACACTCCTCGACAATGTGGAGAATCTTCCGGTGGTACATCCAGGGCAGGGTGACGATCACCTCGTCAACTCCTTCGGCGGCGATGACGCCGGGCAGGTCTTCCAGGTTGCCCAGGCCGCGAATGCGGCCAAGTTTTCCGTTACCCTTGAGCGGGTCGTCGTCGATGTAGCCGACGACCTGGTATCCCGCTGCCGGGTCGGCGAGGATGCTCTGGATGACCGAGCGTCCGATGTCACCCGCGCCGACCACCAGCACCCGGTCGACGCCGATCCCCCGGCGGCGGCGGCGGATCAGGATGCTCCGGCTGAGCACGCGGGCCAGGCTCAAAAAGACAACGATCATAGTGGCGGCGAGCACCAGCATGCCGCGCGAGTATACCAGCGGCTGGAAGAAGAAGGTGATCGCCATCACGATCACGATGCTGGTCGCCGTCCCGCTTGTCAGGCGATACCCATCGTACAACCACCCACGCCCCCGCCGCGGCTCATACAGCCCGTCGATCTGGAAAGAGAGCAGGCAAAGTGCCGTCAACAGCAGTGCGTAGGGGAGGTAAGGCAGGTAGGGGGCGTCATAAAATGGTGGCACGGGATAAGGAAATCCCAACCGGTAGCGCACCATATAAGACAGCCAAAAGGCCAGGTTAATCAGGAGGATGTCAATCAGGACGACAGTACCTCCTGCGTTTTTACCAGCTTTCAATCTTTACCTCACCCCGGTGTTTCCAGCGCCCGGCGGTAGCTGGATACGGTCTGTCGGGCGGTTTGTTCCCAGGTAAACTGCCGGGCACGCCGCTGGCCGCGTGCGGCCAGGTCGGCGCGAGCGGAGACATTGTCCAGCAGGGTCGCCAACGTATCAGCCCAGGCACCAACGTCGTCGGGGGGCAGCAGCAGGCCATCCTGGCCGACTGCCTCCGGCAGTGATGTCGTATTTGATCCGACGACCGGCACGCCACATGCCATCGCCTCCAGCAGCGGCAGGCCAAACCCTTCATACACCGATGGATAGACAAAGACCTCAGATGCATTGTACCACAAGGGTAGCGTTTCTCTAGGCACAAAGCCCGGAACCACGACATCGTCGGCCAGCCCTAACTGTTCGATTAGAGCAAAGATCGGCTCCGTTTGCCAACCCTTGTCACCCACCAGCAGCAGCTTGACCACGCCGCGCTGTGGCAGGTCGGCGTAGGCGCGCAGCACCGTGCCCAGGTTCTTGCGAGGCTCCAACGTCCCTAAGTAGAGGATGAAACGCCCCGGCAGTCCGTAACGCAGCCGAAAATCGACCACCTGCCGCTGGGGCAGGGGACAGAAATCGCTCTCGACGCCCGGCACGGCCACGTCGATCTGGCCGGAGGGGACGCCCAGCAGGGCAGCGATCTCCGCCTTGCCGCTCTGGGAGATGGCGAGCACGCGGCGGGCGCGGCGGGCCGATACCCCGGTCATCAGGCGCAGATACAGGCGGCGGCTGGCGCTTAGCCGCTCCGGGTAGCGCAAGAAGCTCAGGTCAAAAATGGTCACGACCGACGGCCCGCGCCACAGCAGGGGCAGGGCGAACGCCATCCCATGCAGCAGGTCGGGCCGGGCTTGCGCCAGGGCCAGCGGGGCGAGCGCCTGCTCCCACACGATGCGCCCCAGCGCCGAGCCGGTCAGGCGGGAGCGGCGCACCGTCCAGCGATTGGCCTCCGGCAGACGCACCTTGCCGGTGAACACCGTATACGAGAGCGCCGGGTCCACTTTGGGAAGGTTGATCAAAGTGTTGAACAGATAGCGGTGGATGCCTGCGCTGCGATAAGATTCCTCGCCGGACAGCAGATGCGCATTGAGGGCAATGTGGGCGTGGTCGCTCATGGCGGCGATTATAGCGGGTTTGTCCGGACTTGCCCCGAAATCTCTGTTTGAGTAAGAAACGGGAGTCACAAGTGCTGAGGGTCAATACCTGCAAGCCGCTCCTCACCAACACCCTCCGCGGATTTCTTGGCGGTGCGCAGGCTGTCTGTGGCTGCCCGGTAAATGGCGCACAATTGCCCATGCATGTAATATGATAAGGAGCAGCCGCTCTCCATAAATTATAGGATAGGGTGACTCTCCCTAATAGAATCTCTGATGAACCGCGTCATCGACCTCCAGCAGGACATAGTCTATGTCGTGACAGACTTGCACGGTGCCTGGGAGCCTTACGAACGGCACACCCAGAATTTCTTGAGGCTGTTCCGGGCACACCAGGCCGACAGGCTGATCTTCCTGGGCGACGTCATACACGGATACGGGCCAACCCAAACTGATTATTCACTCCCCATCCTCCAGGACATCATGCAGTTGCGTGAAGACCTCGGCACTTCCCAGGTCATCCTGCTGCTCGGCAACCACGAGCTGGCGCACATCTACAGCGTGCCGCTCACCAAAGGCCAGAGCAATTTCACCCCGCGCTTTGAGCGCACGGTCATCGACAACCGGGAGAGCATTGCCACGTTCCTTCACTCGCTGCCATTTGTCGTGCGGACATCGGGCGGCGTGATGCTGGCCCATGCCGGCGCGGCCCGGCGCACCGCCAACCCCAAAGCAGCCAAAGACCTGATGGAGTTCTCGCACCAGGCCCTGCTGGACGCCGCCAACGAGCGCATCGAGAACCGGGACGTTGAGGAAGTGATACGCCGGGAGATGGGGCTTGAGCCTGAAGGGTACCTGCTGGAAGCCCAGCGCCAGCTCAACATCGCCGACTCCAACGATCCCCGCTACCTCGACCTGCTGCGCGGGTTCCTGGCGATGAAGATCAAGCCCGAATGGCCCTTGCTGTGGGATTTTTTCTTCACCCAGTGCGAGGCGCAGCTCACCATCGAGTCATACCGCAAAATCCTGGAGCGGTTCCTGGAATCCTTCAGCGACGAGGACAACCCGCAGCGTGTGCTTGTCACCGGCCACATCAACACGCCCGGCGGTTACACGATCATCGCCGAGAGGCAGCTTCGCCTGGCAAGCTGGGCGCACGCCATCCCCCAGTCGTCGGGGTGCTACCTGCTCTTTGACGTCGCCCGCCCCGTCCGGCGCGCCCGCGACCTGGTGCCCTTCATCCATCGGCTGCCGGGCAAAGAATAGCGCCGGGTTAGCACACCGGTTCTGATTTTTACGCTACACTCCCATTATGACCATCGACATCGCCCTCGACCAGCTCCGGCTGGACCCGCGCTTCATGGCAAACGTGGCCGCCTGGGAGCGGATCCCGGCCCGCCCGGCGCAGTACGCGGAGTTCCCGGCGGGCCTGGATCGCCGCTTGGTGGAGATGGTTCGTCGGGCGGGATACTCGCCGCTGTACGCCCACCAGGCGCAGGCCGTCGAGGCTGCCCTGGGCGGGGCGCACGTCGCCCTGGTGACCGGGACGGCGTCGGGCAAGTCGCTGGCCTATCACCTGCCCACCCTGCAATTCCGCCTGCAAGACCCGGCGGCGAACGCCCTCTACCTGTTCCCGACCAAGGCATTGGCCCAGGATCAGGCCTCTGCGTTTGGCGAGCTGCTCGGCGCGCTCGACAGCCCGGCCCCGATCCCGGTGAGCGTGTACGACGGGGACACCTCAAGCAGCCGCCGCACTAAAATCCGCCGCGAGGGCGGCGTGATCATCTCCAACCCGGATATGCTGCACGTCGGCATCCTGCCCTACCATTCGCGCTGGGCGAGCTTTTTCCAGAATCTCCGGCTGGTCGTCCTGGACGAGCTGCACACCTACCGGGGCGTGTTCGGCAGCCACATGGCGAACGTGATCCGGCGGCTGCGGCGCATCTGCACGTTTTATGGCAGCGACCCGCTGTTCATCTGCGCCAGCGCGACGATCGCCAACCCGGCGGAGCTGGCCGAGCGGCTGATCGGCGCGCCTGTCACGCTGGTGGATCGGGATGGCGCGCCGCGCGGCGAGAAGCACATCATCTTCTATAACCCGCCGCTCGTCGACCGCGAGCAGGGCATCCGGCGCAGCTACGCGCTTGAGGCGCGCGACGTGGCGCTGCGGTTGCTCGAAGCCGAGGTACAGACGCTGGTCTTCGCCCGCTCCCGGCTGATGACCGAGGTGCTGCTGGGCTACATCCGCGACGAGATGCAGGCGGGCGGGTTCGACCCGGCGGAGGTGCGCGGCTACCGGGGCGGCTATCTGCCCTTGGAGCGCCGCGCAATCGAGCAGGGGCTGCGGGCAGGCGATGTGCAGGGGGTGGTGGCGACGAACGCCCTGGAGCTTGGTGTGGACATCGGCGCGCTGGGGGCGGCGGTGCTGGCCGGTTATCCGGACACGATCGCGAGCACCTGGCAGCAGTTCGGGCGGGCCGGGCGGCGGGCCGACCGCTCGCTGGGCGTGCTGGTCGCCTCCGGGGGGCCGCTCGACCAGTACATCGTCGGCCATCCGGGGTACTTCTTCGAGCGCACGCCCGAACACGCGCTGATCAACCCCGACAACCTGGTGA
The DNA here is from genome assembly GCA_037388645.1 of Chloroflexota bacterium. Lineage (GTDB taxonomy): Bacteria > Chloroflexota > Anaerolineae > Aggregatilineales > UBA3940 > JARRJX01. The sequence continues at coordinate 2,971 of JARRJX010000039.1, read as the reverse complement.
TCTTAGCTGAACATCTGCGCTGCGCGGCCTACGAGTTGGCCTTCGAGCCGGGGGAGGGGTTCGGCGCGTTTGAGGACGTGAACGCGATCCTGGAGCTGTTGGCCGAGGCGGGCGACGTGCACCGGAGCAATGGCACGTACCACTGGGTGTCCGATGCTTATCCGGCTGCCGAGGTCAGCCTGCGAGCCAGCGGCAATGACCCAATCATCATTCAGGATCAGGGCGACGGTGAGCCGCAGGTGATCGGCGAGGTCGACCGGCCCAGCGCGCCGATCACCGTCTACGAAGGGGCGGTGTACCTGCACGAGGGCGAGCAGTATCTGATCGAACATCTGGATTGGGAGCAGGGGCTGGCGCAGGCCCGGCGCGCGGCGGTGGATTATTACACGGATGCCCGGTCGTCGGACGACGTGTCGGTCGAGGAGGAGTACGAGTCAGCCCTGGTCGGGGACTGCCTGAAGGGGCACGGCTGGGTGCGAGTGACCCATCAGGCGACCGGCTTCCGGCGCGTGCGGCGCTACACGCACGAGGTGCTGGGCTTCGGGGAGATCGACCTGCCGCCCCAGGAGTTCGAGACGACCGCCTACTGGGTGGCGCTCACCCCCGACCTGACGGCCCAATTAGAGGACGCCGAGATTCTGCTGCGCCCGAACGACTACGGCCCCAACTGGGCCGAGCAGCGCAACGCCGCCCGCGCCCGCGATGGCTACCGCTGCACGCGCTGCGGCGCGCCGGAGCGCCCCCACCGGCAGCACGACGTTCACCACCTGCGGCCCTTCCGCGAGTTCGGGTATCAGCCCGGCCTGAACGAGGCGTATTTAGAGGCGAACCGGCTGGATAACCTGACCACCCTCTGCCGCGCCGGGCTGCGGACAGTGCTCGGTAACGTGGCGACCCTGCTCCTGATGTGCGCGCCCAACGACATCGGCGTAGTGGCCGAGTCACGCTCAGCGCACACGCGAACGCCGCTGGTGATGGTCTACGACCGCGCGCCGGGCGGGCTGGGGTTCTCGCCCCGGCTGTACGAATTGCACGGCGAGCTGCTGGCGGGGGCGCTCTCGCTGGTGAGCGGCTGCGCCTGCCAGGAGGGCTGCCCGGCCTGCGTGGGGCCGGTGGGGGAAGTGGGCGCGGAGACGAAGGCGCTGACGATCGCCCTGCTGCGGGCGATGATCGGGGAACCGGAGGACTCCGGCGCGATCTTTTAGCAGGATATGGTGATTGGATGTTTTCTGAAGTGCAATTGGCTTACCATACGCCCGGAATCAGGCGATAGCGGGTCTGCCGAGTGTATTCTGCGTATCCGGAGAGTTCCTCGTAGAGGGTGCGATCTTCCAGCGCGGTACGGATGATGTATACGACGATGCCGACAGCACCGGGGATGAGGGCTGCCCATGCGCCTACTGCAATCGGTAGTGCCAGGAATTGGAGGATGAGACCAGCATAGCCAGGATGGCGCACAAACCGGTAAGGGCCGCCGGTCATCACCTGATGTCCACGCGCTTTCTGGATGCGGACGCTGGGTTCGAAGTAGCGGTTGACAATCATTGACCAGGTCAGCAGGGTAAAGCCAAGACCCATTAGCACGTTACCAATAATATGAATTATTGATGAGACAGGAGCAGACCAGGCGCTGCGCCAGTCCAGGCCAGCAACAAACGGCTGAACAAAGATCAGCACGAAGTAGATCGAAAGCAGCAGCAGGTCCCATTTCTTGGTGCCAATCGTCGCCTGCTTTACACGCTGACCGCGCTGGTTGAGCAGCTCCGGGTTGCCGAAGGCCAGGGCGATGCTAAGTCCAATCCAGCAGGCGGTGTAGACGGCGACAAAGGCCCATCCCCACCCCCAACTCAGCGAGCCCGCGCCCAGGAAAAGCATGGCGGCTGTGATGACGGCCTGTCCGATGTGCTTGCCGATCGTGTTGATGCCATAGATGTTGACCTTTGGCGGCGGCGGTTCATGATATGCAGGATTCTGTGCCATTGTTCCCCCGCAGTACCAGGCTTTCATCTTTGCATGCAAACAAAAGGTCTTTTCACCCTGCTGCCTTCCCAAGTTGGAAGTGGTAGATGCGCAGCGCCCTGGCGAGGAGCGGGATGTGGCGCATCCAGCGAATGTGGGCCAGCCGTGGCTCAGGCCGGTCGAAGTAGCCCCACTCGTCGAGCAGGCGGATACCACCGCCCCAGTTTTCGAGTTCCTGGCCGCGTTTAAGTCCCCAGTGGTAACGGGCACCGAACTTGGTGATGGACATGCGGAAGTTTGCGCCTCCTCGAAGTACATGAAAACACCCTCAGACAGGAACAGAAAAGGGCGCTGGCGATGGGTGCTCACCATGCCCAGCCAGGCGCTATCGAACGCCGAGCAACCCAGCAGATGATAGCGCTCACTTTCACCGCCGATGAACTTCCGCCGCAGCGCGATGACCTCCGGCAAATCCAGGTCATACCACTCCACCTGACCGTTGTCCACGCGCTCGAAGCGCGAATCAAGACCGCAGCCAATGTGGACAACGACAGCCTCCAGGCGGCGCGCCAGGAAATCCCGCGCGTAGCGGTCGAACTCAAGGTTACGCAAGATCACCGTCACCTTGTCTTTCTCGTCCATCTTGACCTGCCTGACCCGGTCGAAGTCATAGCTCATCTGCTTGACCAGTACCTCGGCTCTCTCGTCTTTGATAAGAGCATCGGGGCGTTGTGATTCTATGGCTCGGATGTAGAGTGTAATGAGCAAGGTCTCAGCCACGCCGCTCAGGTTTTGGTCAGTAGTCTCTGACATGTCGGTCTTCTAACACGCCCTTTTTTGTGTGATTTGGCGAAACTCCATTGAGGATTTCAATTTTCAGACGGCGCGACAAACAGCGCTGCCCGGCTGATCGCGACCGGCGGATACTTCACCCGGATCAGCCCTGCCGCCTGGGCCTGCGTGACTTCTTGCTCAAACACGGCCTGCGTCACGTGCCCTTTTGGCTCGACCA
>JARRJX010000038.1:0-8683 GCA_037388645.1 Chloroflexota bacterium | reverse complement strand
GGGGGCCGCCACGCTGAGCAGCGTGATCGAGGCCACGATAATGATCCCTGCCCACAACGTCACCGTCGAAAACAGCCGCTCTGCGGCGGCCCGCCACTGGAGGCGGGCCAGGGCGGCCCTGGGAATGTGGCTGCGCGATTTCTGGGCGTTCATAACCTGATCTTGGGGTCAAATATGGCGTAAGAGAGGTCGACCAGCAGGTTGACGAACACCACCGCCACGCCGAAGGTCAGCGTCAGGGCGATGATGACCGGGTAATCCCTGGCGATCAGGGAGGAGACCATTAGCGACCCCAGGCCGGGGATCGCAAAGACGTTCTCGATGACGACCGCGCCTGAGATCAGGAAGCCCACGTTCACGCCCAGCACCGTGACCATCGCGATCATCGAGTTGCGGAGCACGTGCTTGAAGACCACCCGCCGCTCGCCCAGGCCGCGGGCGCGGGCCGCCTCAACGAACTCGGCGGAGAGCGTCTCGACCAGGCTGGCGCGCAGGCTCCTTAATAACACCGGGGCCAGGTAAAAACCGATGGTGACCGCCGGGAGGGTCAGACTGACGATGTACTTGGTCACGCCCTGGCCCAGCCCGGAGGTGGGGAACAGCCTGAGCCGCAAGCTGAAGAGCAGCACCAGGAGCAGGGCCGTCCAGAAGGCGGGCATGGCGAAGGTCAGCGTGGTGAACAGCCGCACCAGGTGATCCATGGGCCGGTTCTTTCGAACGGCGGCCACGATGGCGAGCGGCACGGCGATCAACAGCGACACCACGACGGAATACACCAGGAGGCTGACCGTGTTGCGCCCGCGCACGGCGATCAGCGGCCCGATGGGCGTGCGCAGAAATAACGACTCCCCGAATTCGAGGTGGGCCGCGTTTGTGACGAAGTCGATGTACTGGCGGGGCAGCGGTTGATCCAGGCCCAGCCGCTCCCGTAAGATGGCGACCGACTCGTCCGTCGCCCGCGTGCCCAGCATCAGGCGGGCCGGGTCGCCGGGGACGAGGTGGATGATGGAGAAGGCGATCAGCGTGACGGCGATCAGCACCGGGATGGACTGCACGAAGCGCCGAAACATGTAGACGATGACAGACAAGCAGCCTCTCCTTTCTGATGGCGGGGGGCCAGCCGGGCGGGACACGGGGCAGATAACGTGCCCGTCCGGCTAACCCGTATCTACAAGCGATACTGGTGGCCGCTACTGGGCCAGCCAGACATCCTCAAGGTTCCACCACTTGACCGGCAGGGTCACGAAGCCCATGACATCGTCGGTGATCGCGGTGCGCGTCTTGATGAAGAACAAGGGTACTGCAGGATACTCGTCCATGACCAGCCGTTGCAGCTCGTGGAAGGTCTCCGTCCGGACGTCTTCGTCGATGGTGCTGCCAGCGGTGTGCACCAGGTCAATGGCCTCCTGGTTGTCCCAGTTGGTCCAGAAGGACTCGGCTCCGCCGGTGTAGTCGAAGAAGACCACCGCCAGGTTGTCGTCGGAGAGGGCATCGCTCGACAGGCCCGCGCCGGGGTAGGTGAAGCACATCTCGTCGCCACCCGTCCAGCGATCCCAGATGGTGCTGACGTCCACCGCCTCGATCTCCAGATCGACGCCAATCTTTGCCCATTCCTGCTGGAGAATCTCGGCCTGCTGGCGCTCGACCTGGTCGCCCGACACGATCAGGCAGCTCATCGAGAAGCCGTCCGGGACGGTCGACTCTGCCATGAGCGCCTGCGCTTCGTCGATGTCGTAGGGGTAAGCGGGGACCGTCGGGTCCCAGTATTTCACCTTGGCGATGACGTGGTTAGCCACCTCGCCCGCACCGTACAGCAGCGATTGCAGCATGGCCTCCTTGGGCGTCGCGTAGTTCAGCGCCCGGATGACCGCCGGATCGTCCAGGGGCGGCATGAGGACGTTGAACCAGACCGCATCCCAGGCCATCACGTCTTCGATCTTGACCGATATGCCGTCCAGCGCGTCGATCCGCTCGATCTGCGAGTAAGGCACCTCGGTGGCGATCTGCGCTTCGCCGGACTCGATCATCAGCATCCGGGTGTTCTCGTCCGGGACGTACTGGATGGTGATCTCATCCAGGTAGGGCTGGCCTTCTTTCCAGTAGTAGGGGTTGCGAACCAGAACCAGCCGCTCCCCACGCACCCACTCCTGCACCATGAAGGGGCCGGAGCCTACCGGGGCCTCGCTGAAGCCATCGCTGCCCAGCTCCTCGTAGATGTCCATCGGGCGGATGGAGGCGGGCATCGTCGACAGGTAGTCAAGGAACGCGCCCTCGACGCGGTTGAGCTGGATAACAAAGGTAGACTCGTCCACGCACTCGGTGCTCTCGATGGCAGAACCAAACCCGGAGTAGAAGGTGTTGACCTCCGGATCGCCAAAACCATCGATCGAGTACTTGACGTCCTCACAGGTCACCGGGTCGCCGTTAGAGAACTGCGTGCCGGGGCGCAGGTGGAAAGTCCAGGTGAGCGAATCATCCGACACTTCCCAGGACTCTGCCAGGGCCGGTTGGGGAAGGGGGGCGTTCTGAGTCTCGACCAGGGTGTCGAATATCTGCACGATCATGAAGATCGACCCGTTGTCCGCCGAGCCGTCCCCGATAGGGTTCAGAGACAATGGCTCGGAGTCGCGGGCCATGACGATGGAGCCACCCTGCTGGGGGCCGCTCATCGGCTCGGCTGCCTCCTCTTCGGCGGGCGCTTCTTCTTCCATCGCCTGCTCTTCTTCGGCGGGGGCTGCCTCTTCTTCAGCGGGAGCCTGCTCCTCTTCGGCAGGAGCCGCTTCCTCCCCGGCCTGTGTTGACGGCGCGGCTGGCGCGCAGGCGGCAAGCAGCAAGGCTATCAGCATGATCGCCACAGCCACGATGAACGATTTCTTCATTTTCTTTCCTCCTCTTGGTTGGTTTTCGAGCTAAATAGTGTCCGGCGCATACCCGACCGCGTGAGGCGGCAATGTCAAGTCATGCGAGACGGTTTGACTGGCTCCATACAACCTCCTTGGGAACTTCTCCCTCTCTTCGACGCAAGAATAAGCAAGTGTGATGTTTAGAGGCCGGTGCCTCCTCGCCGGGGACAGCTCAGCCCGCCAGCTGCCCGCCGTCGACGACGAAGGCGGAGCCTAACACGTAGGACGCCTCGTCGGAGGCCAGGAACAGGATGATGGCAGCCACCTCTTCCGGCTGGCCGGGGCGCTTCATTGGGATCGACTGGCTCCAGAACTCGGTCAGCTCCGGGTCGCTCATGACGTGGGCGTTCATTGGCGTGTCGATGAAGCCCGGAATGCAGGCGTTGACCCGGATGTTGTGCGGGGCGTAGTCCAGGGCCATGACCTGCATCAGCGCCAGGATTCCGCCCTTGCTGGAGCTGTAGGCGTGCTCTTTGAAGCAGAAGCCCCTCAGCGCGCAGGGGGAGCCGGTCATAACGACCGCGCCGCCCCCGCCTTTCAGCAGGTGTTTGACCCCGTGCTTGCAGGTCAGGAACTGGCCGGTCATGTTGGTGTCGACCACGCGCTGCCAGACCGCCAGCGGCAGCTCGTCGACGGTGGAATCCTCAAAAGGCAGCTCGATCCCGGCGTTCGCGACGACGATGTCCAGCCCGCCCCACTTCTCGGCGGCGGCGTCGATGGCCGCTGAAATCTGATCCTCCTGGGAAACGTCCGCTGCCAGAGGGAGCGCCTCGCCCCCTTCCGACGCGATCAGCGCGGCGACCTCGTCCAGCTCTGGCTCAGGCAGGCTGATCAGGCCCACGCGCCCGCCTTCCCGCGCCATCCGGATGGCCGTCGCGCGGCCAATGCCCTTCGAGGCCCCGGTGACGACCGCCCGCTTGCCGTCAAACCGCCCGTCGTAATAGTCCATGGAAACCTCGCTTTCTGTGCCGAGCCTGGCTCTGGCGGCTCGGCGAACGCAGTGTGCAGCTATCCAGGGCTGCCTTCGACGAAAGCCGTCTCGTACGGCTCCAATGAGTGGGTCAGCGTCCCGTCTCGAATGGCCACCGGGCTCGCCCGCCCGGCGAAGCCCGCCGGATCGGTCGCCGCCACCAGCATCGACTCGTCGTTCAGGCGGCGCATGCTCACCTGCCCGTTGGGGAGACCCGTCAGCTCGACCGGCTGGGGGCGGGGCTGGAGATTGGCGACCAGGACGCCCAGGCGGCTGCCCTGACCGAAGGCCAGCCCCTCCACCAGGAGCGGCTCGTCCCAGGCCAGCGCGTGGAGGGCCGCGCCGGGCGATGGGGCGAGGAAGGCGAACACCCAGTAGACGGGGAACAACATGCCGGGCAGGGAGCGGAATTTATCAGGCAGGGGCGAGCCTGCGGCGGTCTCCATCAGCCCGCGCCAGCCGGTCGTCTCGTAGTAGGTGACCGAATCGGCCCCTCCGCTGGCGAGCGAGCGCAGGCTGCCGACCGTCCAGGCTGCCGCAAATAACGAAATCTGCCGTTGATCCACTTCAGGCGGCAGCTCTCCCGGAGCCGGGCCTGCCTCTTCTTCCGTCGCCGCCTGGTTAAAGGGCGGCTTGAGCGTCACCGAGCTGACGCTGATGGGCAGCGCTCCGCTGAAGCTGAGTGCCGTCACGACGGTATCATGCTGGGCCTGGATCGCGTCGATGAGGTTGCGCTCGTCTGGCAGGTGCACCTGGGGATTGATCGTGTAGGCGACGCCGTCCATCAAGGAGAGGTCGGGCCGCTGGCGGTTCAACTCGGCGAAGTTCCCGTTGGTGCCGCCGACGAATAGCGTATCGGGCAGCACCGGCTCCAGGTGGCGGCGGGCCTGCTCCAGCCAGCGGGTGGAGGTGGTGCCCAGCGGCGCTTGGTCCTCGTGGAAGACAATCAGCCGGGCCACCGCAGCCCCCCGCAGGCGCTCCCGCAGCGCCTCAAGCGCCTCCTCCGAGTCGTCTGACAGGAAGAGCGCCAGCTCCAGCGCGCAGCCGCACCGCTCAGCGGCTGAGAGCGCCCGATCCAGCGCCGAGGGCCAGCCCGGCTTCCCCAGGTGAAGCTCAGCTTTGAGGTGGGCTGGGCGCAGGTCAGCGATCAACCCGGCTTCCCGCTCGTCGAGTGGCTGGTGGTGGCCGGGCATGCCGAATCCAAGCTTGGGGAGCGTCTCCCCGGTGGCCTCGCCGAGCGTCAGGCGGATCAGCTCCTGCCGGGCGGGCTGCGCGGCCCGTGAAGGTGTGGCAGGCGCTTCGATCTTGACGGTCACCTTCTGGAAGAACTCCTGCCCCGCCTTCGCCTGATGAGGATAGCCGAGGATGATCGGGGTGCAGTAGGTCTTGAACGAGCCATCCGTCCAGTTACGCTGATCCTCCATCTCGAAGAGGTCGCCCTCGAACTCGGTGACGATCTGGGTGCCACCGTCTACCTCGACGACGAGCCGGGAGCAGGCGGGGAAGAGGGGCCTTTCCAGGCCATCCACCATCCGCTGCGGCTCGATCAGCTCCGGCAGGGTACCAGTCAGTTCGCCTTCGGGGGTGGTTGCCCGATAGCGAGCGCCCGCGACCCCGTCGACCGGGTGGAGGATGCAGAAGCCGATTCGGCAGTAGCGAAAGTCACGCTCGACCCTGCCGTCCATCGTGTAGCTGATCGTGCCATCCGCGCCCCCCTCGATGGTGGCGTGCCAGCGGAAGGCCAGCGGCCCGCCCTCGTGGAACGAGTCAAAATTGATCTGGAAATGGTCATCCGAGGTGTTGACGGCCAGGCCACTCCTCCGGCCAGGGATCGTGTTCCAGTTCACGTCGCGGACGGCGGAATAAATGTGCCGGATCATCTCGCGCTGGCCCAGGCGGAGATAGCGCAGCGCGCCATCCTGAAACTCCACGTCGACTGCCCCCGCCCGCAGGCTGATCACCTCCGGCGGCGGCTCGTCCCGCCCGTACCACATCTCATAGGCAGTCAGTGGGTTCACGCGTCTCTCCGATCGAGTCCTGTGCGACCTCAGCTCGCCTGTATCCAGGCCCGCATGCGCTTCGCCGTCGCGGTCAGGGCGGCCTCGACGTCGTCCGCGTACTCCTTGGACAGCTCTGCCGAGAGGAAGCCCTCGTATCCGATCCCCTTCAGGAAGGTGGTCAGCCCCTGGAAATCGAAGGTGCCATCGCCGGGGATGAGGTTCTGCTGCCGGTGTTCGCCGTTGTTATCGTTCGCGTGGATTTGCAGCACCTTTTCCCCCAGCAAGCTAAAGATATCCTCGATCGGTTCCTTGCTCAGGTTGAGCGTGCCGGTATCCAGCACCGCGCCGATGTTGGAGTGCCCCAATTGCTCAATGATGGCCTGGGCGTCCGCTGCGGAGTTCACCAGGTCGGTTTCGTCTGTGTACAGGATTTCGATGCCCAGCATGATTTCTGGATGTTGGGCAGTGTATTGAGCGACGGTGTCGATGCTTTCGATCAGCCGGTTTAGCGAATCCTGCCTGGACTGCCCGTGGAGGCTGAAATCGGGCACCACCAGGACAACCTCCGCCCCCAGCGCGGCGGCATTGTCGACGCACATGCGCATGTAGTCGATGCTGTCCTGGCGCACCTTTGGGTTGGGGTTGCTCAGCGAGTGCGGGTAGCGGTAGAAGGCGGGCATGAACGACGACACGCTCATACCCTGATCCAAAATGGCTTGGCGCAGGCTTTGCAGTTCCTCAACTGAAAGGTCCTGCCGGTAAACGTGCGGGCGTCCGCCCCAGATATCGACGCCATCGTAACCGGCACGCTTGATCAGCGGGATGGCATCCTGAATGGAATATAGGTAAAGTACCGATGTCGCCGTGCCTAGTTTCATATTGCATTTTCCTGGTGGATGTTTTCCGATTGGCTGCCCGCCGGTTAAAACAGTGATGAGCGCCCGCTATCTGGGTTTCTCTAATAGACGTGTTCCAGGAGCAGCGCCATCAGCTCTCGATACTTCTCCAGCCGTTCCTGGTGCAGCGCCGCTCGTTCCGGGTTCGGGGCAAAGACCGCTTTCGTTCCTGAGTACTCCTCGCTGGCCGCTTCCATGTCGTCGTAGATTCCGATCGCAACGCCAGCCAGCAGCGCCGCTCCCAGGGTGCCCGGCTCGGAATGCTTGACGACCTCAATCGGCATGTTGGTCATATCGGCTTTGAGCTGTGTCCACCAGTCCGAGCGCGCACCGCCTCCCGTGATGCGGATGCGTTTGACTTCAATGCCTTCTTTTTGCATCTGCGACAGGGTATTGACCGTGTCATAGGCGATGCTCTCCATGAAAGCCTGCACTACATCAGCTTTGGAGGTTGCCAGGGTCAGACCGATCAGCCCGCCCCGTGCCTTGCGCCCATCCTCCCAGTACGTCATCGACCCCGACAGGTACGGTACCGCCATAACTGGGCTGGGTTCCTCCCCTCGCTGGTGGACGGCCTCTTCCACAGCCTCGATGGAGATGCCGGTCAGGGCGCGTGCCCAGTTCAAAACGGCATTTCCAGTGGGATGCACCGCAATAACGGAGAGTCCTGCTTGGCAGGGCTGGGGCATGACTGATAGACCCTTGAGCAGCATAGAGGCGGTCGGCAGCTTATCGGTTGGCACCAGGATGTTCTCGTAGGAGCCACTGACCAGGCACACCGTGCCGATATCGTTGACGCCCGCGCCATACGCGGCGCAGTTCAGGTCGTGGCAGCCCTGGGCGACCTTCACGCCGGGGGGCAGCCCCCACTCCTGGGCGACCTCCGGCTTAAGCTCCCCGATGACCTCCCCCCAGGGCAGCACCTCAGGCAGCAGGTAGTCGGCGATCTGGTGGGCGGCCACCCGCTGAGGAGCCCAATCGAGGGTTTCCAGGTCGTAGACGGCATAGCGGGAGACGGTGCTCTGATCCATGACAGCCCGGCCCGTCATCTTGAAGGTGACGAAGTCGATCCAGCCGAAGTAGTAGCGGGCCTTCTCCATGATTTCGGGGTGGTACTTGTTCCACCAGGCGAGGCGGAAGACCGGGTCCATCCGCTCCCGGAGGTGGCCGCAGGACAGGCACCAGGGCTCGGGGACAGGCTCGCCCTCCGGCGGGACCTCGAACTCAGCGCCGCGCGTATCGGCCCCCATAATCCCGTTGCCCAGTGGATTCCCTTCTGCATCGGCGGGGAAGTTCTCGCGCCCGGAGGCGCTCACGGCGATAGCCTTGGGTGGGTCGCGGCGTAGAGCATCCTGACCGCATAGGTCACGCATGGCCGTTGAGGTGGCCTGCCAGATGTCAAGTGGATCCGTTTCCCACAGACCTGGTGCTGGATAGATCGGGGAAAGATTTGCGCTGGCGACGCCAATGAGCTTGCCATCTTCAGAGTATGCTGCGACCTTCACAGAACTGGAGCCGACATCAATCCCTAGCAAACTCATGGATCCCCCCAGCTAAGTTCAGAATAATGATTTAGGAGCGAAAACTGCGGTTAGTGGGCTGCAAGCAATCAACCCGTAGCTAGTTTGAGTGCAAGGCTTGCCTTCAGCTTAAGAATGTAATCTGTCCCCAGGAAACTTTATTAAGATGAAACCAACCCTCGCCATGCGAAGCGTTCAAATGCCACGAACGTTCATAATTTATGAACATAGTATCACAAGATTGTTTTCTATGTCAATACTGGGTGTACTGGACTGAGCTTTGCATCCTGTGATCCAAAAACCTCAGATGTCGTATTAATTTACACCCCATTCTGTCTGGAAGGTCCTGATCCACTACGCTTATTGACATAGCTTATAAAAATCCCATATAATG
>JARRJX010000037.1:0-8712 GCA_037388645.1 Chloroflexota bacterium | reverse complement strand
TCAAGGGGCTTGGCGAATCGGGTGTTGCGGTCACGCTGGGCGAGGTCACAATCAACCCCGGCGATTGGGTCTTTGGCGATGCGGACGGGGTGATCTTCTTCCCTGCCGACCGGCTCCCGGCGGTCTTCGAGCAGGCGGAGGAGTCGTGGGCACGGGAGGAGGCACTTACCGCCGAGCTACACGGCGGGGCAGCGCTGGGCGACCTGCTGGACATCGAGGGGTTCTTGCAGAAGCGGACTGCCGATCCAAAGGCCGACTTCAACGCCCACCTCGCGGAGCGGGGTCGGGCGATTTGAGCGTGGGCCCGGCACGCAGGCTGATGGCCCATGGGAGATACCGATTCGCGGCCAAAACGCAAACACCCTGGCTCTGCTGCCAGGGTGTCGTGTTCTAAGTTATCCCGGAATGGAGAAGGGTGTTATTTGGCTTTGTCGTTGATCACCTTCGGCTTGACTTCCTCAACCGTAGGCAGGGTGAGGGTCAGGATGCCATCGGTGAACTCGGCCTCGGCTTTCTCGGCGATCACGGGGACGGGCAGGGCAATCTCGCGGTTGAAGCGGCCATAGCGGCGCTCGCGGCGGTAATACTTCGCCTCGTCGATCTCGCTCTCCTCCTTCACCTCGCCCCGGATGGAGAGCACGTCACGGGTGACGCTGATATCCACGTCGTCGGCCTTCACGCCGGGCAGCGTGGCCTTGACCATCACCGCGTCGTCGGTCTCGTACAGGTCGACCGACAGCGTCTCATCGGCCAGCCCTGAGAACGCCCAGGGCGTCCTGAAAAAGCCATCGTCCATCAAACGACCCATCATGTCGCGAAGGCTGACGAGGTCGCGCGTGGGTTCCCTACGAATTATCGCTGACATCATCTATCCTCCTGTTTGCCATATCCATGTGCTACCAAATCACACTACAGCTTATATAGTAGATCGCCATGGTCAGAGGAGTGTAAACGCAGGATAAAAACTGCATAAGAATCAAAAACCGGTGCGATTGGCACCGGCCTGCACAGCGTCCTCGCAGCGGGCAGCTACTCTATTCGATCCCCTTGCGGAAGTCGACGAAGCGGTATCCTAGCCCACGCTCGGTGAGGATGTACTTGGGGTTGGCGGGGTCTTCCTCGATCTTCTCGCGCAGGTAGTTGACGTACAGCCGCACGTAATGCGTCTCGTCGCGGTATTCGTAGCCCCACACCTTCGCCAATAACTGCTCGTGGGGCACCGTCCAACCGGCGTTCTCGATCAGGTGGTAGAGCAGACGGTACTCGGTGGGGCGCAGCTTGATCGGCTTGCCCTCGACGATCACCTCGCGCTTGTTGAAGTCGACGCTGAGACGGTCGTCGATGCGCAGGATGGCTTCGGGCGGTTGGCTGGCGCTGTGCGAGCGGCGCAGCACCGCCTTGACCCGGCTGACCAGCTCGCGCGCGCCAAAGGGCTTGGTCACGTAGTCGTCCGCGCCCAGCTCCAGGCCGCGCACCTTGTCCTCCTCCTCATCCTTGGCGGTCAGCATGATGACCGGCGTGCCGGAGAACTCGCGCAGCATACGCAGCGTCTCGAAGCCATCGAGCTGGGGCATCATGATGTCGAGGATGATCAGGTCGGGGATGTGCTTGCGGATCATGTCCAGCGCCTCGATGCCGTTGCGCGCTTCGAGCACCTGGAAGCCTTCCAGCTCGAGATTCATGCGGATGAAGTCGATCATGCGGGCCTCGTCGTCGACGACCAGCACCCGCATGCCCGAAAAATCAATGTCAGAATCGAAAGGCAGCATGGTCAGGGTAATCTATCGGTGGATGAATGAGGGTCAGAATCGCGAGCAAGGGCGGCCAGCAAGCCCGGTCACTCGCGCACGAAGGTGGGCACTTCTTCCGCGCCCTCGCTGGGCAGCACCTGGATGTAGGTAATCCGCCACCAGGGAAAGATCACCTGGTTGACCTCACGCAGGATAGATTCGACCCGTTTGCCTTCCCTGCTCTGTGGGTTCATGCCAATCACGAACTGGTCGCCGGGTTGGGGAAGGTCATCGACATCCAGCACGATCGGGTCGTCATTTACAATGTGAATTTGAAGACGATAAGACATCATTACCTCGTTGATCGATCACGGGGAGCTGCCGGGGGGCGGAACAGGCCCCTTGCGCCAGCGCCAACCTGCCCTCCTGGCAGGCCCAGTCCCAGGAAAATCACGGCTATTTGAAATAAATGTGCATGACGAGCTTACCCAGCCGAATCTCGTCGCCATCCCGCAGCAGGCGCGGCTGGTGTGCGGCCAGGCGCTGCCCGTTGAGGTACGTGCCGTTGGCGCTGTCGAGATCGACAATGGAGATAACGTCCTCGCCGCGCCGCAGGGCGGCATGAATGCGTGAGACGCCCTTGTCCAGGGCTTCGTAGGTGGTCAGGTCCAGGTCGGGCTTGATGCCGCTGGTCGCATCCGATCGCCCGATCAGGTACTCAACCTGGGGGCGGATCGTGACCGGCTCCGGTGCATCCCTGACGTGAATGATCACCTCGTTCTGATCCCGAAAGGTCGCGGTGCCCCAGCCGGACTTCACGCTGAATTCATTCGATTCGTCATCCAACTGGCGGGTGATGGTGTTTTGTGAGTCGCTCTGCAGGTTAAACCCGCATTCCTCGCAAAACAAGGCCCCTTCCAGGTTGTCATGGTTGCAGTGAGGACATCTTTGCATTATTACCCTCTATCGTCGCTGCTGAATAAGGCTCGCGTTCCATACTTCAGACGCTTGGCCCCTTCTTCGGACAGCGCCTGCGTCTGGGAGACGCGTTGAGCTTCGTACATTGCCGCCTGACCAAGCTCCTCCTCCCCGCTTTCAAACAGGCGGGTGGCAAGGAATTCCAGTCGGCGGGTGGCTTCGATGACGTTCCCTTCTTCCAACGCATCACGCGCGCGATCCTGAAGGCGATATAACATCAGGCGGCTTAACGCGTCGAGCAGCTCAGGCGGTGGGTTTTCTTCGTGATGTTCTTCGGTGACCTGCACGGTCAGGTCCTCCACCGCGCGCTCCTGCATCTGCGCCGAGCCAAGCACCTCGCCGCTTACGTCCAGACGCCCAATGAAGAACTCCCCCAGATCGGCCTTATCGGTCTCGACCTGGAACTGGAAGACGACGGAAGTTGTCGCCAGCCCATCGATCGTGCCCAGGGGAATAGGCTGATCGTCCGTCGACAACTCGATCGGATTGGGCGACATTCGGGTGACGGCATCCAGCTTGACGCCGGTCGACGGGGCGACGACCAGGCTGGCCCGCTCGGCATAGGCCGTCGCCAGAGTCCTGACCCGGTCGTTGAGGAAACCGGTGACCGCGTAGGGCGAGCTGATGTAGGCCGAGGAGCCGCCCGTGCGTGAGGCGATGGCGTCGAGGAAGTTGTCATTCCAATCCTCGCCGATGCCGATCCCGCTGATCCCGATGCCCTTGGCATGGGCTTCAGCCGCCAGGGCGAGGCATTCCTCCTCGTCGCCAAACGTGCGGCCATCGGTGATCAGAATCAGGTGGTTGACGTAGCGCCCTTCCAGGTTGCGCTCAACCTGATCCACTCCCTTGTGCAGCCCCTTCAGTATCTCGGTCGCGCCGTCGGCCCGGATGGTGCTGATCATCGCCTTGGTGCTCTTTGGATCGCTGTTCTTGCGCGCGGGGACGATGACGTCCGCGTCGTCGCTGAAAACGACCACCGAGATAATATCGTCCGGGCGGGATTCGTCGACGATGCGCCGGGCAGCCGACTTGACGTGCTGCATACGCTGGCCCTGCATCGACTTGCTGCGGTCGATCACCAGGCCAAGGTTCAGCGGGGCGTCCGAGATCAGGTTCATCTCCAGAACCGGCTGGAGGTGCAGCATGACATACAACAACTGCGGCTCGCCCAGCTTTTTCAGATGGCTCCGGCTGTAATAGGTCTCCAACTGAAGGGCGGGCAGCCGGTTCAGGTGGTCGGCTAAGAGCTGGTCGTATTCGGCGCGGGTTCGCGCATCAGAGAGGACCTCATAGGCGGCGTTGATCTCGCGGAATAAAATCGCTGACCCAGGAGTTTTGTTGACGTCGGGATGAAAGCGGCGCGCGGCGAGCCGATATGCTTGCCTGAGTTCCTCCTCGCCCGCCCCAGGAGATACTCGTAATAAGGCATAATAATCCTGATTCACTCTCATGGTTTTATCTCGGCTCAGACTTTCAATAAAACGGCAACGCAGGCAATAGTGGTCATATTATGGCACCCCACGCACAGTCAAGGAGCGCGTGTTCGGGATTGGCCCTCAGTCGGGCATCTGCACCAGCAGCACGGTGATGTTATCCGGGCCGCCCTGTTCGTTGGCTTCTCTCACCATCTGATCGCAGGCATCCTGCGGATCGGTCGCGTCCATCAAAATCTCCGCCATGCGGTCGTCGCCCAGCACCCCCCACAGCCCATCGGAGCACAACAGCAGCAGGGAGGAAGGAGGCAGACGCCGGGTGGCTGCGTCGACTTCGAGCGAATCACCCTGGCCGATGGCCCGGTACAACACGTTGCGCTGCGGGTGGACGGCGGCCTCCTCCGCGGTGAGCTGCCCTAACTCTTGCAGGCGGCGCACCAGCGAATGGTCGCGGGTGATCAGCTCCATGTTCCCGTCGGCGATGAGATAGGCGCGGCTGTCCCCGACGTGGGCGACGTAGGCCAGGTTCCCCCGGACCACCACGCAGGTAGCCGTCGTGCCACCATCCGGCACGGCGATCTGGACGGCCCGGTTGGCCGCCTCAAACGAATCGGACAGCACCTCCGGGATGGTTTTCTGGTCGGCGTTAAGCTCCGGCCCTTCCATCTGGGGCAGGATGATCTCGTTGAAAACCTGCTTGGCGATGGTTTGAACCGTCACCGCGCTGGCACGCTCGCCGTCGTGGTGGCCGCCCATCCCATCCGCCACAATAAACAGCGCAATCGACGGCGGGTTGCCGAGCATCTCCGGGTTAGTCACGATGGTCAGCGCCCCATCCTGGTTGTTGGTGCGCTCTCGCCCGATATCACTGGCGATCCCGTAATGAATCTGGCGGGAAGGATTACGGAAGGTCTCAGGGGGAGTGAGCGGACGGGTTTGTGGTGATTCCGGGGGGATCGCTTCGGGTAAGTCCGGCAGCTCGGTCGTCTTTACCAGGCGCTCATCCGTATCAGGCTTGTCCTGATTGTCTTCGTTGCTCTTTTGAAATAAGCGGCGGAACAGGTCCATAAGTCTTTTTTACCTTAATGACGCTGGGTTATATAGGAAGCGCGTAGACGTGTTGGTCATCCGATCCAACGTACACGACATTATCAGCAATCTGGGGGGAGGAAAGAATCGGGCCGCGGCTCTGGAAACGCCACATCACGTCGCCGGTGTCGGCGTGCAGGCAGTACAACCCCCCATCCACCGCCCCAATATAGATCGAGTCATGTCCGACGGCTGGCGAGGAAGTCACCTGGCTGCCTGTGTCGAACTTCCACACCTCGCGCCCGCTGAGCGCGTCGACCGCATACACCGATTGGTCAGCCGAGCCGAAATAAACCCGACCTTTGTAATAGACAGGCGACGACACCACCGGCCCACGCGTTCGCTGCCGCCAGACGGAATAGCCCTGCTGGGCGTCCAGCGCATACACGTACCAGTCGTTGGAGCCGAAGTACACCATCCCCTCGTGGACCAGGGGGGTTGAGATAATGGATCGGCGAGTCTGGAAGCGCCAGCGCATCTCCCCGGAGAGGTCAACGCACAAAAAGTCACCGGCGTCCGAGCCGAAGTAGATCGATTCGCTCTCCTTGTCCACAGCCGGTGAGGAGCGGATCGGGTCCATCGTGGTGAAATGCCACATCTCGCGCGCGCTGGTCTGGCCTGGCTTGAGCGCGTAGAGCTTACCGTCGTCCGAGCCAAAGAAAATCAGGCCCAGCTCCAGGGCGGGGGTGGTGAACACCTTGCCGTCGGTCTTGAACGTCCAGCGTCGCTTCCCGTCACGCACGTTGACGGCGTACAACCTGTAATCAGATGAGCCGATAAAGATCGATCCGCCGCCATACACAGGCGACGAGCCGATACCGCCCTCAGTGGCGAATTTCCAGACCAGGCCCCCCTCCTGGGCATCCAACGCCCAGAGGTTGTTATCGTATGAGCCGACGTAAACCACCCCATTGTAGACCAACGGGGTCGAGCGCACCGCGTCCTCGACTTTGAACGACCAGATCGGCTGCATGCTCTCGTATTGAACGGCAGGGACCGGCTGGGGCGGTGCGCTGACGCTCGCGGCGGCGGGCGGCGGCGCGGCGGGGGCGGGCATGTTGGATGGGGGAGGTGCTGGTGCAGGCTGCTGCTGATGAGGAGCGGCGGGGGCAACGGCAGTAATCGTCGCCTCCAGTGATTGTTTCATCGCCTCGGCGCTGCCATAGCGATCCTTCGGGTCGTAGGACAGCGACCGGTTCACGACGGCGGCCAGCGCGTCGTTCACATCGGGATTGTACTGCTGGATGGGACGCTGATCGAAGGAGAAGGGCGGCTCCAGGCGCGGGTCGCGCCGGGTGAGCAGGTGATGCATCGTCGCGCCCAGGGCGTAGAGATCGGCGGCGGGGGAGGCAATCCCCTTGTACTGCTCCGGGGGCGAGTAGCCCTCGGTGCCGATCATCGTGCCCGGCTGCCCAAGCTGGAAGGTCTTCGCGATGCCGAAGTCGATCAGCCGCACCCGGCGGTGATGGTCAACCATCACGTTGCTGGGCTTCATGTCGCGGAAGACGATCGGGCTAGGCTCGTGGTTGTGCAGATAGCTCAGCACGTCGCATATCTCGATGCCCCACTGGCGGATCTGCTCGACGGGCAGGAGGTTGTCGGTGCTGTTCAGGATCGCTTCCAGGTCTTTCCCCTGGATGTACTCCATCACCAGGTAAGCCCGGTCGCCGAAGCTGAAGTAATCGTAAACCTGGGGGATGGCGGGGTGATTGAGCGTGGCGAGGATCTCGGCTTCCCGCTCAAAGTTCGCGATGGTCTGCTCGCGAAGCTGCTGATCCTGCGCCATGTTGATCATCTCTTTGACGGCAGTCAGCTTATGCACGTTCTGAAAGTGCATGTCGCGCGCCTGGTAGACCGCCCCCATCCCGCCGATCCCGATAATGCCCAGAATGCGGTAGCGATTCTGGAGAACCTGGCCGGGTTGGAGTGACCCATCCGGAACCGATAGTGCGCCTTCATTTTCGCTCATATGACGGGTGTCGCTAGAATTCGTCATTCAATCACCTGCGATAGACTGACAACGTGCTATGATGAGTGCCTGGTTGATCGAGCGCTGAGCGCTCGGCCTTCAGTATAGAGCGACCGGGATGGGTGGGCAAGCAGCGGGTGTTGGCGTCTCAAGATGGCTGACGGATATGACAAGTCGGGCGCGACAATAATTTTTAGATCAAAGCGCCCAACCAAGCAGAAACAAGATATGATTTTGCAACAATCGCTTTCTTGTTTCCCTTAACGTAAAAAGTAGCCTGACGTGGTGCCGCTCATCCCCCAGTTTGGCCGTTGCCACTCTATGCGAAGGTGTTATCAACATTATAGATATTGAACGGTGATCTGGCAACGCAGGAGCGGGCCGGGGAAAGGGGGGAAGGCGCTCGCAGCGCGTTATTCTGACGATCTCAGACCAAAACCGTCCTCAATCCCGGTGGTGGGGGCCAGCCAGCTCGTCCAATTTGACATAACCTTGTAACAGTCCAATTAGTGGCATCGGGCCGTTTTGTGGCTCAGCCCGCCCTGGCCCCATCAGGCAGCGGGCGCTCAGGGAGAGCCAGCGCGGGGATCAGCCCGTCGGCATAGCCGATGTCGAACAACATCCCCTCCGACGTTTCGCCCGCCATTCTGCGCGGCGGGAGGTTGACCACAAACAACGCCTGCCTGCCGACGATCTCGGCGGGGTCGTCGCGCTCGCCCTTCATCCCGACCAGGATCACCCGCCGGTGGTCGCCAAAATCGACGGTCAGCTTCACCAGCTTATCCGAGTGAGGCAGATCGTCCACCTGTAATATCGTCCCCAGCCGGATGTCGACCTTTTCCAGGTCGTCCATCGTGATGATGGGTTTGATTGGTACCGGTTTGATCGTTGGCTCGGGGTTCATGCTGCCTCCCTTCCCTATAGCTCGGCCTGCCATCCAGCCGTTTCGAGCGTGGCGGTCGCCTGATTATAGCCGGAACGGCCCCCGGTGTTGAAACGGCGAGGCACTGTAAGGTGGCGGTGAGGCTGCGGGCACCAATGATAAGTTGCGGGAAGCCAGCCGGGGTGGTATTGATCTGAATACGGGTGAGGGGGTAACGAATCAACGGACACAATCGTCTATGGTAAATAAAGGATATAAGGACTCCCATGAAACTAACTCAACGCCTGAGTGCCATTCCCACCGTGGGATGGATCGCCGCCGGGCTGGCCATCGTGGTGGGCCTGCTGGCTTTTGGTGTGGGCAAGGTCTTTGCCGGTAGCTGCGTCCAGTCGGGTAAGATCATCGTCTGCCGCAGCGAGATCGCCCAGGACTGGCCGGATGAGTACGACTGCTCGGTCGTGTACGAATTCTCCGACAGCAACTTCACCCTCGACGGGTGGGATGAGGACGAATCGTCGATCACGCCTTATTACACCCTAGGCCCAGGGGTGACGCTGGTCGATTCGTATCAGGTGTGCAGCGGCGCGCCGTACATTTCCCCGGCGATCTGGCTGGCCGACGTATGCGAGC
>JARRJX010000036.1:0-8718 GCA_037388645.1 Chloroflexota bacterium | reverse complement strand
CCATCCGGCCAGGTTTAGAGAGACGAGGGGCAGGATGAGTAACAGGGCGATTTGCCTGGAGGACAGTTTGGAGAAGAAGGCCGGGAGCCGTCGCATGATGGCCGGGCTGATCCGGGTCGCTGCCGACGCGATGAAGAGCGCCTCCAGCGGGTCCCACAGGGAGAAATAGGCATTGTACTTATGCCGGGTGCCAAGGGTGAAACCCAGGATGGAAAGACCGAATAGGATCAGTAACAGCCGGTCACTTTTCTCCCGCCGGTGCAGGGCATAGATGATGCCTGCCAATGCAAATGCGGTGAAGGCTGATACCGCGTGGCTCATGCTCTCGAAGTAGGCGTCACGGAGAAAATTAAGCCCGGACCGGAGCCGCACGCCCAGCGTGCCCGCCCAGGGCATGACCTCTCTGAAGGATCGAACCTGGCTCATGGTAAGCGCGGGATAGGGGAGGAAGTGCATGAGCACGATTATTCCGAGCGCGGCAGTCCCACCAATGGCGAACAGGGCGATCCACCACCTCCCTTCGGCTGTGCGGTAATTCTCGACCACCACCAGCAGGCCAATCACCAGGATGAACCAGGCTCCATTCAGGTGGAACCCCACCGCGCCAAATGAAGCGACGAACCCCAGAAAGAGATAGCGCGTCCTGGTGGGGTGTTCCTTGACGACGAGGTAGTAGTAGAAAGTGCACATCACCCCGGCTGTTACCCATGCGATGGAGCGGGATATATGGCTTGCATACAGCGCGTTCAGGCTTACCGCAGCTAACAGCCCGGCCAGGACTCCGGTCGTCGAATCAAACAGGCGTTTGCCTACCAGGAACGTCAGCAGCGCGGTGGCTCCCCAGCCGAGAAACGAGAACAGGCGGGCCGCAAAAAGCGTGTTGCCAAGCAGGTAGATGATCACCCCCTGCCCGACGTGGTAGAGGCGGGCAAACAGCACCTGATTCCTGTCAAGATCGTGTAGCTGGCCCACCAGGTCTGTGCTGAAACCATCCCCTGTGATGAAGTTGTAGCTAACGTCGGCATACATGATCTCGTCGCAGTCGGCAAGCGGATATTGTTCAAGGCTGTAAAGGTTGATGCCGACGATGGCGATCATAAAGGCTACCACCAGCAGGAGAGGATATTTGTTGGAGGGGGGTGTCTGGTTCATTGCAGAATTCTCGCGTGTATGCAGGTGCGGCCCTGCCTTTGAGGGAGCCTGGATATGGGCGCTGCTGTTACCAGGTGATTGAATTCGTCTCAGGCCCGGCGATAGATAGCTGCATTTGGAAATGTGGGCCGGGCGACCGGCTGGCCGTCCGGCGTTTTGTCGACCGGGCTGCCTGGCCGCTGCTCGCGCCGACTGTGGGGCAAGTGAATGGCAAACCTCAAAATCCCTAACCACCACCAGAGGTGGTGGCTTCTCCGGGATTTTGTCCCTGCGGGAACCGGTTTGCTTGACACTCCATCCGGGCTTCGCCCGGCGGGCCGGCATCTTGCGGATGCTTGGCCTGTCCATTCATCCCCCACCAGAGGTGGGGGCTTCCTGGAATATGGAGTGATCGGATGGGCTGTCATTCCACGTCGTTGTAGGTCAGGTAGCGGTTGACGAAGAAATTCCAGAACATCACGATGATCACCGCCAGCATCAGCGCCCCGTTTTTGCCCAGCGAGGCTGCCCCGTCGGCGGCCAGCGTAGATACAGCCCGGCTGACGAGCTGCCCCAGCGGCTCACTCAGCAGCTCCAGCACCGGGATGCGGATCAACAGCCCGGCCACGTTGATCCCCAGGAACATAAAAAACTGAGTCAGGATGGGCTTGGAGCGCGAGTCGGGGTACGTCCAGTAGCGGTTCCACAGGAAGTTGCTGATGATCGCCATCGTGAACGAGGTCGTCCCGGCCAGCCCGGCTTCGCTTATGGTCAGCCCGAACGGCAGCCGGAGCACCGCGTTCTCCAGCCATCCCAGGAGCAGCAGCAGGTTAAACGTGCCGAAGTCCACCACCGCGCCGATCGCACCGACGACCGCAAATTTGAGGAAGCGCTGCATCTCTTTGTGGTGAAGGATCGCATTGGCGCGGGCGATGAGGCCCCCGCTTCGGGTGCGGGGGGCGCTAAGTGTGTCGCTGGTTTCGGTCATAGATGAATGGATGTGCTCCTCAATCCGGTAGTCTCTGGGCGTTCCTCAGGATTTGGCCTCGGCGGTCAGCCAGGCGATTGCCTGCTGGTGCTGCTCCCCGGAGATGCGCTCCAGGCTGAGCAGCGTGTGCAGGATTTCGCGCAGCGTCAGCACGCTGTGCACCCGGCAGCCGCGCGCGGTCAGGGTGTCTCCCCCGCCTAACTGGTTGTCGATCAGCACCAGCACGTCGCTGACGCGCAGCCGGGCCGCTTCTAACCGGGTGATCGTCTCCAGCTTGGCGGCAGCCTTGCGCAGCTCGCCGTCCACGACCAGGGCGGTCTCGCCCGGCTGATGCAGGCCCTCGATCACGTAGTGGCCGACCAGCCCGCCCGGTTCCAGGCGGGGGTAGATCAGCGGGCACTCCAGCACCAGGCTGAGCGCCACCGCCAGCGGCAGGCCGTTCGAAGGGGGCGCTGCCAGCCGGTCGTAGGCCAGCCTGGTGGCGAAGGCGTCGAGCGTCCGGGCGGCGCGGCGCAGCGTCGCCGGTCGCGCGATGAGCAGCCCGATGTTGATCTGTACAGGCGGCTCCCCGGCCTCGCCAACCTTTACCACGCCCAGGTCGTGCAACGCGGTTATCAGCGACTCTTTGTCGATCACGTTGTCCCTCTTCGTTGATAGTCCGACAGCGGGCCGTGCCTTCCGCCAACCCGCCATAGTGTACCACAAGCAGGGCGAGGATCAACGGGCGGGATGGCTACTCCTGGGTCAACTCGATCACCAGGTCCTCATCGGTCGCGCCGACACTCAGCAAGACCAGCCCCGTATCTTCCAGCATCGCGTCGGCGATCTCGTTCACCTGCCGCTGGATTTCGGCTTCGAGCGCGTCGACCGGCCCCTGGATCAGGTCGAGCGGCATGCCCAGGCCCGCCACGTCCAGCCCCAGGATCGCCACGTCGATCCCCTCTCCCACCACGCTGTACTGAAAGGTCATCGTCGGGTTGATGGGTATCCCCAGCACCTCGGCCTGGATGCTCGCCAGCGCGAGATTGGGCGGCTGGAGGTCGACGAACAGGTTCTCATACACCGGGTCGCCAGCCATCGCGTTGTAGACCTGCTCGTTGAAGTAGGACTCGTCCGCCAGGATCGAGATCAGCGGCTCGCCGCTGACTGGGGGCGCTGGCTGGACGATCTGGGGCTTGTTCGCATTGGAGATCCGCAGCAGCCCGCCCACTCCCAACAGCAGGCCGACGCCCAGCCCGACCAGCCCACCGATCAATCCGCCGAACAAAAACACACTGCTACGCCCTCTGAATGCGCTCATGGGTTTCCTCAGTACGGTTGACAGAGTCACAGGCCCCGCAGATGGTCTGCCGCAGGCAGGTTAAGTATACCATCACCTTGAGAACGGCATGACATCCGCCCCGTTGACGCATCCCGTACCGCCCAGTAGAATCCAGCCACGTCAGACAGGATTGTCAAATAGAGCCAACCCGATGCCCAAAACACGGCTGGACTGGATCGTCATAACCATCGTAGCCCTGATCCTCGGCGGGGTGTGGATCGGGTTGACCCGTGCCCTGCCGGGCCAGGCCACCCCCGCTGCCAGGTCGCCCGCCCCGGAGATCGGCCACTCCGCGCCCGATTTCACCCTGACCGCGCTCGACGGCAGCGAAGTCTCCCTGAGTGATTTCCAGGGACAGCCGGTCGTGCTGAACTTCTGGGCAACCTGGTGCCCGCCCTGCCGCGCCGAGGTGCCTGCCCTGCAATCAGCCTCCGAGTCCCTGGCCGGGGAAGCGGTCATCCTGGGCGTCTCTCTACAGGAGTCCCCCTCGACCGTGAGCCAGTTCGCGGAGGAGTTCGGCATCACCTACCCGGTCGTGCTCGACCAATCCGGCCAGGCCTCCCTGGCTTACCGGGTGCGCTCCCTTCCGACTACCTACCTGATCGACGAGCGAGGCGTGGTGGTCGAGGTCTTCTCCGGATCGCTGAGCGAGCCGCTGATCCGCACCCGCCTCGGCCAGTTATCGGGACAATAGCATGCTGCCGGTTCTACAGATCGGGCCATTATCCATCCGCACGCCGGGCCTGGTGCTGCTGGCCGGGCTGTGGGCCGCGCTCGAAGTGGCCTCGCGCGAGGGCGTGCGGCGCGGCATCGACGGCAACAAGGTCTACAACCTCGGCTTTTATGCCCTGGTCGCCGGTGTGCTGGGGGCGCGGATGGGGTTCGTGCTGTTCCACCCGCTGCTCTATATTCGCATCACGCCCTTGAGCCGGTTTGTGGGTTCGGTGTTCTCCCCCACACCCGGCACCGAGGTTCCCTGGGTAGGGGTGCTGCTCGCGGCAGGCGTGGCGGCTTACCTGATCCGGCGCTGGCAGCTCGACCCCCTCGCCCTGGCCGATTCCTTCGCCCCGGCCTTCGCCATTATGGGGATCGCGATCGGCCTGGCAGACCTGCTGAGCGGCAACATGTATGGGATGGAAACCCGTCTCCCCTGGGCGATCAACCTGTGGGGGGCGGCGCGCCATCCCACCCAGCTCTACCTGGCGCTGGCCTGCGCGGCTAACCTGGCGGTGCTGCTGCGCCTGCGCTCAAAAGAGGATGCGCTTCCTCCTGGATCGCTGTTCCAGGTGTCGCTGGCGATCCTCAGCCTGGCGGTTTTGCTGATCGAGCCGCTCCGCGCAGACAGCCCGGTGCTGATCGCCGGGGTGCGCACCTGGCAGGTGATCGCGCTCGGCGTGCTGGTCGCCGCGCTGGCCGGGTTCGCCTGGCGCGCTCCTGCCGCCCAGCCCGACGGCGGCCCCTAGGCCGTGCACCAATCGCCCTGGCGTTATATAATCAAGCATACTATTGCAGATGAGTCGTCTGGGTAAAAATTGGAGTTTCTGATGCAGCGATCTCTCTTACGTAACTTTGAGGTTTTGCTTGATACCCCCTTCATCCGCCGCGTGCGCCGCAACCACGGCCTGGAACACGGCACGATCCACCTGCTGGCCGCCCGGATTCCAAAGCTGCGCATGGTAGGCCGCTCGGATACCGGGGGCTTCTGGCTGATCGGCGAGGTGGAGACCGAGGACGTGATAGAGTGCGCCCACGGCGCGCTGGAGCGGATGCGCAACGGCGAGCACCAACTGGCGCTCCATCCCAACTGCGGCACCAACCTGGTGACGCTGGCCCTGCTGGGCACGGCCTCGACCTTCGTCGCGCTGGCCGGGTCGGAGCGGCAGCGTTTTGGCAGGCTCCAGCGCCTCCCGATGGTCGCCATTGGCCTGATGATGGCCGCGATCTTCTCTCAGCCGCTGGGGATGCGCATCCAGGAGCACATCACTACCCTGGGCGACCCTGCCGACCTGGAGATTCTGTCGATCAAACGCATGACGCGGGGCGGCATGACCACCCACCGCGTAGCGACGCGCTCCAGCTAGCGCGCCGGTGTCTGACGACGTTACCCGGGCCTCGCGGCTCGACCTTCCCTATAAAAACCTGGTGCTGACCGGCGCTCTGGGCGTCGGTAAGACGACCATTGGTCGCCAGATCGTGCGGGAGCTGGGCGTCGATTTCTTCGACGTGGACGAGGAGATCGAGCTGCGCGAGCTGATGAGCATCTCGAAAATCCGCGAGCTGTACGGCGACTCGCGCTTGAAGAGCCTGGAGCGCGATATGTGCAGCCGCGCGGCCTTGATGCGCCGGGCGGTGGTCGTCGTGCCGGGCGCTGCACTGCTCGATGCGCGCAATTTTGAGGCGCTGACCGACACCGGGATGGTCGTCGTGCTGACCTGCGAGCTGGGCGAGGCGCTGCGCCGCCTGCACCTCGCCAGCGACCAGCACTACCGTGACCCGACAATCCGGCGGCGCATGTTGAGCCGCCTGCGCCGCGAGCGCGAAGTGGTGTTCGACTCGCGCCTGCTTCAGCTCAACACCACCCACCTGACCGTCGAGGAGGAGGGTAAGCTGCTGATCCGGTTCTGGCTGACCGGCGAACCGGAGGGCGACCTCTTCCGCCTGGGGCCGCCGCCGCCCTACACCCCGCCCGGCAAGCTGATCGTCGGCCTCTCCAGGCGTCAGTAAACGTTGAGCTAGCCGCCATCCCCCTCAAACGGATCGCTCCCCGCGACGATCCGGTCGATCTCGTCCCGGAAAAAGGTTGTCAGCGCGGCGCACTCGGCCCCGTCCACCGGCCCGCCTTCGTCCGCTGCCAGGTCGGGGTACGGGCTGCCCATGATGAACACGTTCTCGTCGTTGTACTCGTTGGCCGGTTTGGTGTAGTTCATGCTGCCCGCCACCACGATGTTGTCGTCCACCACCATCAGCTTGTGGTGCAACTTGCCAAATCCGTGCACCCGCCGGGGGAGGAACATCTCGATCCCCTTGTCGTGCAGCCAGGGCGTGGCCGCCCAGTTCTGTAACCCCTGGCCGGGGTCGATTGCGCCGCGTATCTTGATGCCCGCCTGCCGCAGCGCGATCATCGCGTCGTCGATGCCCGACGATCCGGAGAAGGTGAAGATGGCAAAATCAATCCGGCTTTTGCTCTTGAGCATCTGCTTGATGATCTGCATCTCCGGCAGGTTATCCGGGCCGAAGAGCACCTGCACCGGCACGCCGTTCAGGTTGACCGGGGTGGGGTTCGGTTCGATCCCCCGGTTGCTCGCCCCGAAAATCCCCTCGCGCATCTCCTCAAACTGTGACCGGTAGCGGTCGGAGACCTCCTGGCTGTCGAAGATGATCACGTGGTTGAGGTTGGCGTGCGTGCCGGTCTGGGTGAAGTTCGTCGAGCCGGACAGGATCGCCGGGTGCGGACCTTTTTTCCAATGCTTGCGGTCGTCGCGGATGATGAATTTCTGGTGGAAGATGTGGTTCTGGTTGTAGTCGGTTTTGATGTCGATGCCGTTCCTGAGCATCGCCACCAATACCTCCCGGTTGAACGCCCGCTTGGCGTCCAGATCCTCCAGCCACTGCACGCGGTGGCGGGCATGCTCCTCCGTCTCACCTCCGGCGGGGATCACTGCTGCCTCGCCCGGCGGCTTCTTGGTGTACACGT
Source organism: Chloroflexota bacterium (assembly GCA_037388645.1). Taxonomy (GTDB): domain Bacteria; phylum Chloroflexota; class Anaerolineae; order Aggregatilineales; family UBA3940; genus JARRJX01. The sequence continues at coordinate 1,584 of JARRJX010000036.1, read as the reverse complement.
AGTCGTGCTCGACAATCATCCGCACGCTCACCCCGCGCCAGCTCGCTTCGATCAGCGCCTGGGCAATCGGCTCCGAATCTATCTCCTGCACCGCCACGTCCAGCGTGATCCTGGCCTCGCGGATGAACTCGATGATCACCGTTTCCAGGTTGTCCGCCGCCCCCAATTCCTGCGGCCCGACGTACGCCTCGATCAACCCCCCTGCAAAGACCTTGCCCATTGTCCGCTCCTTCCTGTGTGTTGATGCTGTCGCGCGCTGCCGATTCCCCAGCCGACAACCGCCAACTGCGAACCCCGGTCGATTTTATATGCGTGCTGCTCAGTGGTCAGGACGTGTTGTAGACCAGATCGTAGCGTGACGCCAGCGTCGCCGCCGATCTAGGTGGGGCGTTGGAGGCTGGATATTTACCAGACGAAGGGGATCAGGCGGCGCGTCCGGCTCATATAGGCCCGATACGGCTCACCCAATGCGCCAAGCAGGGCTTCCTCCTCAACGCGGATTCGGTACAGGATGCCGATCAGACCGCCGAGCGTGATGATGATCAGGCTGGCCGCGTTGCCGAGCACGATCCCCGTCCCCACTATCGTCAGCAGGCTCCCGCTGTAAGCCGGGTGCCGGATCACCCGATACGGGCCGGTCTGGACAAGCGCCTGGCCCTCCCGCGTCACAACATCACGGGTAAATGAGCGCCCCAGGACGGCGATCGCGTACCAGCGGAGTGCGATACCGGCCAGCATCAGCGCAATGCCCAGCCAGAAGATAAGATAGCGGTTGGCTGTGATGGCAAGCTGTGGGAGCCAGGCGGCGCTCAAAAATGCGCCTGCAAAGCCGATCCCGATGCTCCCCATGACGACACCGTACGAGCCGCGATCTTGCCTGTTCGCCGCCGCCCTGGAGCGCTGTAAGAACGTTCCGACGATCTCAGGCACGGCCCACACGGCGGAGGCGGCTATGAAGATGGCCGCATAAAGACGTGGCACGTCAAAGAGGATAGGCTGCATCGTCCTTGCCCCGCACGTCGGCGTCACCGCCGGCAGAACTACCAGGGTGAAAGCTGAAGAACGCAGCTTTCACCCTGGGCCTATCGTGCAAGACTCTTTGCTCGATCTCTTACTCAACTGACGCCGAGCAGCTCTTTTGCCAGCTTCACCGCCCGGCTGGCGTCGGCGGCGTAGCCGTCCGCGCCGATCTCGCTCGCGTATTCGCTGGTCAATGGTGCCCCGCCCACCAGCACTTTGACCCGGTCGCGGATGCCCGCCTCCTCCAGCGCCACGATCGTCGCCCGCATGTTGGGCATGGTGGTGGTCAGCAACGCCGACATCGCCACGATGTCCGCCTGGCTGTCCTTCACCGCTTCCACGAACTGATCCGGGCCGACGTCGGTACCCAGGTCGTTGATCTCGAACCCAGCCCCCTCCATCATCATGACCACCAGATTCTTGCCGATGTCGTGCATATCGCCCCGCACCGTTCCCGCCACCACTTTCCCGGCGGCGCTGATGTCCCCGTCGACCAGGTAGTTCTTGAGCCGAAGTTCCAAGGCGTCCATACCTATTTCTTCAGCTAGAATATCCATAATGCTC